>JANORY010000156.1:0-1698 GCA_031415535.1 Burkholderiales bacterium
CAGCATTTGCACCACCCGCAAATCGGCACCATGATTCAATAAGTGCGTCGCGAACGCATGCCGCAAGGTGTGTGGCGACAAGGGTGCGTGAATGTCCGCCGCCCGAGCATGGCGCTTGATCAGGCTCCAGAACATTTGCCGGGTCATGCCGCCGCCGCGCGCGGTAACAAACAGTGCATCGGCCAATTGCGATTTCAGTAACAGTGCTCGAGCCTCGCCGAGATAGCGCTGTATCCAGAAGATTGCTTCTTCGCCGAGGGGCACCATCCGTTCCTTATTGCCTTTGCCAATCACCCGCAGTACGCCCTCGTTCAGCCCCAATTCAACGGTTTTCAGGCCGACCAGCTCGCTGACCCGAAGTCCGCAGGCATACAAGGTCTCGAGCATGGCACGGTCGCGCAGCCCCAGCGCAGTACCCACATCGGGGGCCTGCAGCAGCGCTTCGACTTGCGCCTCGGACAGTGTTTTCGGAAATCGCGGCGGCTGGCGGGCCGCCCGCAATTGTGCGGTCGGATCGTCGGCGCGCTGGCCCTGGCGCACCAGGTAACGGCCGAAGCGCCGGAACACCGATAAACGACGGTTGCTGCTGGTCGCCCGTGACTCTGGATGACGTTGTGCGATGTAGTCCTGCAAATCCTGCTGCGTCACCTTGGCTAAACCGGTGCGCTGGTTCGTGCTCAGCCAGACTTCAAGCTGCCCGAGATCGCGCCGATAGGCGGCCAGCGTATTACGGGACAGGCCGTCTTCGAGCCACAAGGCCTCACAGAAGGCCTCGATCACCGGATCGCCTGGCGGCACGAGTTGCTTGCTTACACGCTTATGCTTCATCGCCCCGGCTCTTGCGCCAGCGCCCATTGCACATGTTCTTGTACCAGCGCCGAGCTGTCGTGTGCGCGCCGTTGCAAGGCGCGCCGCAAGGGTGTTTGTGAGGCCCACGATTGCTCGCTGCCACCGGTAGCCTCGCCGACTGCCTCGCCAGAAACTGCGCCCGTGTCTCCCTCGGCAAGCGCATTGCCCAGCGCCACCGCCAGATTGCGCAGCCAGCGTTGGTAGCCGATTCGGGCAATCGCCGAACCGGCCGTCCGTTCGGTAAACTCGGCCTCGGTCCAGGCGAACAGATCAATTAGTCCCGCCGTATCAAGATCGTGGCGCACGGCAAAATCGCTATTGCTTGAAAGCTTCGCGTACTTGTTCCACGGACAAGCCAATTGACAGTCATCGCAACCATAGATCCGATTACCCATCGCGCGTCGGAATTCGATCGGAATGGCACCCTTCAGCTCAATCGTCAGGTAGGAAATGCAGCGTCGTGCATCCAACCGATAGGGCGCGACGATCGCACGGGTGGGACACACATCGATACAGCGCTGGCATTGCCCGCAATGTTCGCCGTCGGCTTGAGGCTCGACAGCCGCCGGCACCGGCAGGTTGGTATAAAGCGTGCCAATGAAGAACATCGAGCCTTGGTCGCGATTTAATAACAGCGTGTGTTTACCACGCCAGCCCAGGCCGGCCTTGCGCGCCAGTTCAACTTCCATGACCGGTGCCGAATCACAGAACGGCCGATAGACGAACGGACCGATTTCGCGCTCGATTCGTTTCGCCAATTTGACCAAGCGGCCACGAACCACCTTGTGATAGTCCCGGCCGAGCGCATATCGCGATACAAACGCGCGCTCGTCTTCAGCGAGATTCTGC
>JANORY010000157.1:0-1515 GCA_031415535.1 Burkholderiales bacterium
CCACTTATCGATTTCCGCCTGAATAAAATCACCAAACTGGGCAGCGCTCAGCGGCATTGATTCTCCGCCCATTTCCGACAGACGTTGTTTCACTGCGGGCATGGCCAATACCTTCGCAACCGCACTGTGTAGCGCAGCCCGATGCGCGGCGGGTGCCTTCGATGAGGTCAGCAATCCCACCCAGACCGTCACTTCAAACCCGGGGTAACCGGCCTCGGCGATCGACGGCACGTTTGGCAACTCACGCACCCGCTGACTGCTGGTCACTGCCAACGCCTTTAATCGTCCGGCCTTGATCTGCGGCAGTGCAGTCACCAAATTATCGATCATGACCTGCACTTGTCCCGCTACCAGGTCGGTCAATGCCGGGGCCGCACCTTTGTAGGGAACGTGGGTCCATTCAATACCGGCACGCGATCGCAACAGTTCGCTGGCCAGATGCCCGGAAGTAGCGGTACCGGACGACGCGAGGATCAGTGAACCGGGTTTCGCGCGCGCCAGATTTACGAGGTCGGCGAGTGTTTCGGCGGGAACCGACGGATGCACCAACAGCACGTTCGGCATCGACACGACATGCGCAACCGGTGCGAAATCCTCAGCCGCGTAGGGCAGCTTGGGGTAGATTGCGTAGTTGGCGGCGTTCGGACCGATGCTGCCCATGACTAAAGTGTAGCCATCAGGTTCGGCGCGCGACATCGCTTGCATGCCGATAATCTGCCCGGCACCGGCCTTGTTCTCGACCACCACCGGCTGGCCGAGAACCTTGCTGAGCTCGTTGGCAATGAGCCGGCTCGATTGATCCAGAATTCCGCCCGGCGTCGCCGGTACGATGATCGTCAAGGGTTTCGAAGGAAATGCCGGTTGCGCAAGCGCGGGACTGATTCCAGTGATACACATCCATAGGAACAGCAATAACCAGGCTGAGCGCCGCATCGGTATCATCAAGCACAACTCCTTTTGTAACTACTCATAACGCAAGGCTTCAATCGGCTGCAGGCTGGCTGCCTTGCGGGCCGGATAGAAGCCGAAGAAGATCCCGATCGCCGCCGAAAAGCCAACCGCCAGAACAACCGCATTCAGCGACAACTCGGTGCGCCATCCCGCAAAGTTGCCGACCGCGTAGGCAGCGCCAATGCCCAGCAGCACACCGAACAGACCACCAATCAGCGCCAAGGTAGTCGCTTCAACCAAAAACTGCTTCAGGATATCGCGGCCGCGCGCACCGACCGCCATGCGCAAACCAATCTCGCGAGTGCGTTCGGTGACGCTGACCAGCATGATGTTCATGATGCCAATGCCGCCCACCAGCAAACTGACGCCGGCCACGGCGGCCAGCAAATAGGTCAGCACTTTCGAAGACGCTTCCTGCGCCTGCAAAATTTCGGTCAGGTTACGCACGCTGAAGTCGTCGTCCTGTGAGGGCTGCAGTTTGTGTTTCTGACGCAGCAACTCGCGGATATTGTCCTCAGCCGCTTTCATCGACATACCATCGCGTACCTTGACGCTGATCGAACC
>JANORY010000158.1:0-6248 GCA_031415535.1 Burkholderiales bacterium
GCGATCTGATCGGTCCAACGCTGAACGTTTTTGTAGTCCTGCACTTGCAAGAATTCACCGCCCTCATACAACAGGCCTTTGGCGAGCGCGCCGTACCACGGCCAGACCGCCATGTCGGCAATCGTGTAATCATCGCCGGCCAGGTACTGAGTGTGGGCCAGGTGCTGATCGAGCACGTCGAGCTGGCGTTTCACTTCCATCGCAAAGCGATCGATCGCGTATTCAATCTTGGTTGGCGCGTACGCATAAAAATGACCGAAGCCACCCCCCAGGTAGGGCGCACTTCCCATCTGCCAGAACAGCCATGACAGACACTCGCTGCGGGCCTCGCCCGAGGTCGGCAGAAATGCACCAAACTTTTCGGCCAGGTGCATCAGGATGGCCGCCGACTCGAATACCCGTACCGGCTTGGCACCACTGCGATCGACCAGCGCCGGGATCTTCGAGTTCGGATTGGCCGCCACAAAGCCGCTGCCGAACTGATCGCCATTGTTGATTCGGATCAGCCAGGCGTCGTACTCGGCGCCTTGGTGACCCAGCGCCAGCAACTCTTCGAGCATCACCGTGACCTTGACGCCGTTCGGTGTAGCGAGCGAATAAAGCTGCAGCGGGTGGCGACCGACCGGCAAATCCTTTTCGTGCGTGGCACCGGCAATTGGACGGTTGATATTGGCAAAGCGCCCGCCGCTGTCCTTGTTCCAGACCCAGACTTTTGGTGGCACGTAGCTCGATATTTCGGTCATGCAATGAACTCCAGGCACCCGATCGGGCGCGTAACTCACTTCTTGAGTGATGGGCTAAAGCCAAACTTCTTGATGTTCTCATAGTAGCGTTCGTAAAACCAAACGAGCGCGTTTTCTCTTTTTCCGTTTTTGAATAAATCACGCTATCTTATGGGGAAATCGTGACAGTGCCCTGAGGCTTAGTAGTCCATTTCATAAATTTGCACACGTATTCTTTAAGCTGCCATTTTCAAATCCAGGCTGTCCAGGTAGCGCACCCGGATTCGCGCGATCAGCGCATTCAGATCAGCGCGGGTGAATTTCCATTGGAATGGTCGGGCGATGTCCTCGAAGTAGTGCTCAAAGTCGAACAGTCGTTTGGCGATGGCCTGCAAGTCGGGGAAGTCATTGGGCGTGAGGGCCTTGCGCTGCACGATCGAGTAATAGATCTCGATCTGATTGAGCCAACTGGCGTGCACTGGACCATGAACCGGGACCAATCGTGGGTAGTCCGAGGTGAGCCGGCGGACGCACGCCCCACCCCGATGCGACCATGAAAGATTCCCCGCTCGAAGTACTCGTAAAAACCCGAACTAACGTCCGAGCCAAGGACTCACTTGAGGCTATCTGTTCAGCCCGTGGCGTTTCATCGGCAGAACTTGTTCGAGGACTGATCTTCGAGTTTGTTGAGCGGGAGAAAGCCAATACTCAAAATCGATTCACCATTGATATTTGGCGGCCGGAAGGCTATCAAACGGCAGTACAGCGAATTGCTGTGAACTTGCGTAACCCGTCGGAAGGGATGTTATTCGGGCATCCTGCACCGTTCATACTTCCGGACGCTTGAGAAGCGTCGCTTGGACAGCGATCCGGGATTCAAAGAGCATGACCGGTAAGTCATCGGGAACGCTTTACCCACTGCTCATGCGATTTGAGCAAGAAGGATGGCTGACCAGTTCGTGGGAGCGCGTAGCTTCAACCGACGTGGGGCGGCCAAGAAGACGTATCTATCGCATCAGCGGTCTCGGTCAAAGTATTGCAATGTCAGTGTTAGACGGACTTGCGGGAGGTGTTGCGACGTGATTCAGTTCGCCCTGACCGTTTGGCTGTTCTGACGGCAATTGCGTGGGAAGAACTCAGAGACTGGCTTCCTTTAGTCGCGCAGCGCCTGATATCACGCACGCTGCCAAATCTATCGGTCGATATTCGTGAGACATGACCTCTATCCGCTCTATCACCCAATCCGCAAAGCCCATTGGCATCGTCAAACGATAAGTCCTTGCGCTGTCGCCCAAGTGACCCAGTCAACTGCCTCGCTGGTGACGATCTCCAGCGAGGAGTCGACACTCAGTCGATCCGGAAACAGGATCAAGTTATCGCAATTCCATCGCGCGCACGGCGCAATCAACCCGTCACAACCCAGAAATTCCACAGCCGCACCGATCTCCTGGGTACGTGGCAAATTGACACCAGCATAGGAACTTTCGGATACACCGAGCGCCGTCAGGTCTGCTCTGACCAGCCTCAATGTCCGGTGCGCGACCACCTGCAGCGTGTGCAGAATGACCGGCTTAGTCGGCCGAGGCGTCAGCTGCCCCCAGTGGAACGATACTTCGGCCAAAGCACCTTCACGAGCCAGGCTCGTGTAGAGCACCCCGGCGCCGTCTCGCCGCAACCATCGGCCACCGCTGTACGAGCTGGCCAAAGGGTCGAGATTTTGCCGGGTACCCCTAAAAACTTCTCCGTCAAATGACTCCTTCGGAAGTTCATCCAGCCGGTCCACCAAGTCAGGGTCGTGGATCATGCTGTCGACCAGACTTTACAACTGCACGCCGTCAAGGAGTTGATTAACGCAGGTAAGCACCTCGTCGACCCGCCCTTGTTGAATGAGCTCAGCCGGTATTTGATCGTTGAGCAGGCGTTGGCGTGCAAAGAGCCACAGTCGCGCATCGCGTGGTTCATAAACGTCGGCCAGCTTGTCGATGACAAACTCCAGTTCGAGCAACTGTCTCTCGGTGCTGGCATGCGGTAGGGCTTTGCCGTTATTCCATCGGGAAACGGTCTCGGGACGCACGTTCAAAACGTTGGCCACATCAGCCGAACGCATCGCGCCCTTGCTCTGGATAGCCTCCAGACGGCGTGCAATTGCATTGTTGCTCATGGCAAGCCTTCGTAGATGAATTGACGATCTGCATTGCTGTACATCAACGCTACCCATCGCGAGCAATACGCGTTGCCGGGTGTCTCGCAAACGACAGGTCGCGACGTTTCTTGGCATAAGGGCCCGGCGTGATTCGCAAATCGTTGGGTCGCTTTGCCTCGAAGGCCACACCAGCGAACGCCGCAGCACTTGAGGTAATGAAGCTTTGTAAGTCTTTCTGATCGACGCGCCCCGCTCGGACGTACAAACCAAGAGGACCCGGGGCCAGGCAGACCAGCCACAGAGGGGATGTAGACATTTGCATTCTCGCGACACAGCCAAATACCTATATTGCGCTTTAGATAGCTTTATTGCAATACTTTTTAGTTGCGTTTTTTATTGACATTAACGTCTTACAGCTTTGAATTCTTGGCGGCGCCTCGAACTCGCTCGCACAATTAAAACGACAACTGGGGCGGACAGCGCCGCCAAAGCGATGTCGGCAATTAACACCGCGTGCCCGAAGGTCAAGCGCCCAAATGTATTCAAAATACTGGTGATTGCCTGCACCGCATCATCAATTTCAATCAGATCCGAATGGCCCGCCCTCACTGAAGTTTCTTAACCCCAGCTTGCAACCAGAGTATCGTGACCCAAGGGCGCTTTTTCCGGTTTCCGCAACCTGCGGCGCTACGCTCACGGACACCACAAAAGCCGATCACGATCAAGCGACAGACCGCCGCCCAACACAATTCTCGCGTCACCTCTTGGCGCATTTTTCGGCTTCGCCTCCGACAAAAGTTGCGCACCAAACCAGATTGAAAACACCCAAGCGCCAATACGGACCCAACGCCAGCTATTTGCTACGGCGTAACGAAGTCGAACAGCACACTTGACTCACCGCTCTTGAAGTCATGCGAATACTGGTGTGCGAACACACATACTTGCAAGGCACCCCTCCGTCGCTTCTTGGGTGTCATGAAACCCGGCCATCACCTAGTTGTAGGGTAGTTGGCTCCTTGGCAGTAATCATCATTGGCGGATATCCCGCACTTTAAAGCTTCATCCTTTGCGACAATTCCCTCGATTGTCTTGGCGGTGGTGTCAGACAACTCGAACGTTCCAGCCTTCACAAGTCCAATGACATGAGATAGCGCTTGATTAAGGCGTAAGACTTGCTCTGCATCAGAGAGTTTATGTCCGCCAACCGTTATGCCATGGAGCAAGGTCTTGACTTCGGGAAAAGTGAAAGGATTGCCTTCGAGGGCGGCCGTGTTGTAGACAAAGTCAACACGGCCACGATTTCTGCAATAAGTATTGCGACATTTGGAATTCCGGGATTCTTTAAGCGGCTTTTGCCGCGCAATAGAGTGTGTGCGGATTGCCACTACGCCGATCCAATCGCAAGGTCAGGCAATAAGCCGACCCACCTGAGCGATTGAATGATCCCAACTCAACCCGTGTCACCCGGTAGCCGCGTCGCTCAAGTTGTGTGCCCAACTCATCCGAGCAATAACCCATCACCATATCCTGCCCCAGACACACCGAGTTCACGCCCAACTGGGTGGCATCTTGTTCGCTGGCTTCGATCAGTCGATCGCCGCCGAGCGCACGGATGACCTTCAGGCTGGCGTCGTCGAAGGCAGCCGGAAAATACAAAATTTCGCCGCCGCTGAGCACACAAAAACAGG
This sequence comes from Burkholderiales bacterium, assembly GCA_031415535.1. Lineage (GTDB taxonomy): Bacteria > Pseudomonadota > Gammaproteobacteria > Burkholderiales > Burkholderiaceae_E > JANLTP01. The sequence continues at coordinate 4,554 of JANORY010000158.1, forward strand.
TATCCAGGTGATAGAAGCGTGGATCGATCAGGCGCAGCGACACCGACTCGGTTCCGTAAACTTCCCGAATCGTATCGCGCGCCTGCAGTGACGAACGCTGGCCGTAACCGAGCCAGAACATCTGCCGATTTGCGTCCCAAAGCGCATCGCCCGCGCCTTCGAAAAATACTCCTTCGGGCATTCGGTGAATTGAATCGATTTGACCGCGCGCCCGCAATTGCTCGAACACGCGCCGCCCGTGCGCCTCTTCGCCCTGGCGCTCGATCGGTCGAAATTGCGCCAGCAAGGCCTTGCCGTCCAACACCACCGCGCTGTTGGCGGTGAACACCAGATCGGGCAGGCCGGCTGCGGCCGGCTGTAGGTGAATCCGTGCGCCGAGCCGTTGATAAGCCGCACGCAGTCGCGCCCAGCCTTGCCGCGCATCCAGACGCAACTGATCGGCATTGGCTGACCAGTTCGATGGTTCCATCCACGGATTAATCGTGTAACTCACCTCAAAGTGATCTGGTGGACTCATCAACAGTTGCGCGGATTCTGGTTGAGCATCGGCTCGTAAGGTCTCGACCTGCGCGGCCTTCACGGGTGCCGTCTTAACTGGTGCTGTGTTCAGTGACTCCGGTTGATTTGGCACCGTCTCGCTCGACGCCGCTAGATTGAGCATCGTTGAATTCTGCCCGCGCCGATTCGGCGAAAACTCTGCCAGCGTCGCCTCAAATTGATCCAGACCCCAGTCCAGTGCGTCGCGACTGATCGTCAGCGGCGGAGCGAATCGAATCACGGTCTCATGGGTCTCCTTCGAAAGCACACCGCGTTCTGCCATTCGTTCGACCAAGGCCCTCGCATTGGCGTACTGCGGATTGATCTCAACACCCGCCCAAAGTCCCAAGCCGCGCACCGCAGCGATCAGCAAGGGTTGCGTCGCCTGCATACGCTTTAATCGACTCAACAAATGCGTGCCAAGCACGGCGCTGCGCTCAACCAGTTGTTCATCTTCAATCACTTGCAGCGCCGCCAGGCCGACCGCTGCCGCCAGCGCATTGCCACCAAACGTCGAGCCATGACTGCCGGGATTGAACAGCTTCATCAGCTCATGGGTTCCGACCAGCGCAGACACCGGCAGTAGGCCGCCACCAAGCGCCTTGCCCAGGATCAAGCCATCGGGCCGGATCGATTCGTACTCGAACGCGAACAATCGGCCGGTGCGGCCAAGACCGGACTGGACCTCGTCAAGAATCAGCAGGACCCGATGTTCGTCGCACCATTTCCGGAGTGCTCGCAAGTAGCCTTTCGGCGGCACGATGATGCCGGCTTCGCCTTGAATCGGTTCAACCAGAACCGCGCAGCAGTCCGGTGTGTAAGCCACGTCCAGTGATTTGATGTCGCCAAAATCAAAGTGCCGAAAGCCGGGCGTAAAGGGGCCGAAATCGCGCTGGTATTCAGGCTCGCTCGAAAAGCTGATGATGCTGGTGGTGCGGCCATGAAAATTGCCGCGCGCGACCAAAATCTGCGCCTGATTCGCGGCAATCCCTTTGACCCGGTATCCCCAACGCCTGGCTGCCTTGATCGCGGTCTCGACGGCTTCAGCGCCGGTGTTCATTGGCAAGGCCTGATCGAGTCCGGTCATTGCACAGAGTTTTTCGACGAAGGGGCCCAGTCCCTTGCTGTGAAAAGCTCGTGATGCGACCGCGACCAGGC
>JANORY010000159.1:0-8451 GCA_031415535.1 Burkholderiales bacterium
CGTTGCCGAAGTACTGGTTCGCGCGCGGACCTTGCTCGATTAATTGATTGAGGCCGGAATATCGATCTTGCTGTATGTCTTATGAATGCCAACGATTTTTAGAACGCTGCGTTAAATTCGAAAGCTGCGTTGGCCTGATCGCTGGTATAAATGAGCAGTGACTTTGTGCAGCATAGAAACTGAACTTGAATACGGTTGAATGTAAATGGGCAGATTGAGCGGGCAGCGGCCGGGTGGCCGATACATTCAGCCGGTAATCATATAACGTGCTTTCTGCGAAGTTCTTAACGCCGCAGGCGGCGGATGCGTTAGTTCGTGAGCGCCTGGTCAAGCGACTGGTCGAGGCTCAACCCGGTACGTCGTTCTGGCTGCACGCACCCGGTGGGTATGGCAAGTCGACCTTGGCAGCGTCCTATATCCACGCCAGGCACGCCAATCACCTTTGGTATCGAGTAGATCACGGCGACATCGACCTGGCTGCGTTTGTTGATCAGCTAGCCAAGGCGGCGCGCGCGGTAGAGCATATCGCTGCGAAGGACGAACGTTCCCTGCCGGGCGCCGGGATGCTTTCAGGTGGTGCACTGATTCAATTCAGTCGCGAGTTCTTTCGCGCGTTCTTTGCATCGGTTCAAAAGCCGTTTGTGTTGGTATTCGATGAAATTCAGGCGTTGCCCAATGACAGCGCGACTGTCCTGGCGCTGGCAGCCGCCTGTGAAGAAGTACAAGACGGAATTCTGCTTTTGCTGTTAAGCCGAAACTTGCCGCCGCCGGTTTGCTCCCGCCTTGAAGTCAACGGTTCTCTCGAACTTCTGAGGCCGGCCGAACTGAGATTTACGATCGACGAGACTCGCGCGCTACTGTTGCAAAACGGATTTAAGATCATCGATTCGCGACTTGATGCCTTGCATCGGCGTACGCATGGTTGGGCGGCGGCAATACGGTTATTGCTCCGGGTTGTGGCGGTCGACAATTCAGGCGGCGATTTGCTTGAAAGCGATCAAAAGCGCTTGCTGGCAGGCTATTTCACTAGCGAAGTGCTGGTTGGCGTCGATCAGCAGTTGCTCGATGACTTGATGACACTGGCGTTGTGTGATTCGCTGCCGCTCGAGCTGGTTACTCGACTCACCCCTTCGCCTTCGATACCGGCATTGCTAAAGAGTCTTGCCGATGAAAAGCTATTTGTAGACCGGCTGGAAGGCAACGTGCCGGTGTACCGAATGCATCCGATGTTCAGGGATTTTCTGAACGATCGAATGATCGAACAGAAATCGACTGAGTTGATCCTGTCGTTGAAACGGCGCGCGGCGATCGTTTTGTTAGAACAAGAACAATACGATGAGGCGATTGAGCTTTTTCGCGACTGCGGCGCGGTTGATCAGGTTTGCGCCACCATCGCGCGGCACGGGCCAGCCCTCGTTACTCGGGCTCAATTCGTACGTTTGCGCGAATGGCTCTCGATGGTTCCCAAGGAGGTTCGCGCGAGCGATCCCTGGATGATGTATTGGGACGGTGCAAGCTTGCTGTTTACGGAAGCGTCGCAGGCCAAGCAATTCATGGCGACAGCCTATGAAGCGTTCGACGCGCGTGACGATGCAATCGGGACGGTGCTGAGTTGGTCAGGCTACCTCGACGCGGTATTCAATGAGTACGCGGTGCTGTCGCAGCTTGACGTCTGGCTTGATCGATTCGATTCGAAGATAGCCCCGCGACTCGCCGGCTTGGATCCAAGCATCGCCGGCCGGGCAATCGTCAGCAGATTCAACGCGCTTATCTTTCGTCGACCCGATGATCCCGGCCTGCCGTCGCTCAGCGCGCAAGTCGCAGCGATGGCACAACACATTCCGGATCCCGAGATCGTCGCATTCATCCGATGCCAGTTGTTCTTGAGGGCGTTGTGGTGTGGTGACCTGCCGGCCGCCGAAATTGAACTGGCCGTACTGCGCGATCTTGCAGCGCGCGCTGACGCGCCGCTGATGACCCGGCTTTTTACGTTACTGAATAGCGCTGCGTTTAACTTGTTTACGGGCGCATTGCTGGACTGCGAGTGCGACGTCACGGCAGGTCTTGCGCTGACCGAGCAGTCGAACTTACATCTTTGGGACGCGGTACTTTATGGCCATCACGTTAGCGCGTTGATCGCGCTTGGGCGATTGAAGGACGCTGAGGCCTGCTTGCCCGCGCTACGGCAAAGCCAGATTCATGAACGTCACTCCGAAATCTCTCGGTACCACGGATTCATGGCGTGGTTTGCGGCCAAGAAGCGTGGCGCGGGTGCCCAGGCGATTCGCTACATGTCGCAGTCGCTGCAGGATGTCGATTTGGGCGGCGTGCCCATGTTCCAGGCAATTGCGCGATTGACCATTGCCGATGCGCGAATCGCTATCGACCCGGCCGACCCGCTGATCGCCCACTTGCTGGACGAGGCGCTGACCATCGGGCTAAAAATTGCCAACCCAATGCTTGAATGGATCTCGTTGACGGCACTGATCGGCTACCGCGCGCTTCGTGGAACAACGGAAGTGGACATGGCGATGGTTGAGCACGCGTTCAATATCGGCGCGCGCAACCACTATCGACATTTCATTACCTGGCCAAGCGCTTTGGTGGGTCTGGCCTGTGAAGTCGCGTTGCGCAATGGCGTCCAACGTGAGTACACACGTGAATTGATTCGACACAATAAACTGACCCCGACGCCCGCAGCCTATTCGCTCGATGACTGGCCATGGCCAGTCACGATACGAACGCTCGGGCGATTTGTGGTTCACGTCAACGACGAAGTTCCGCCGTCTGGAAAGAAGCGCCCGAAAGTGTTGCTTCGATTGCTGCAGTTTTTGATCGCCGCTGACGGGCGCAATGTCAGTGAGCAAAGAATCTGCGATCGACTTTGGCCCAATGCGGAAGCCGACAAGGCGGCGGACAGTCTAGCCATTTCGCTTCACCGCCTTCGCGAATTTTTGCAAATTGACGATTGCATCGTGAGGCAAAGCGGCAGGTTATCGTTAAATAATAAGCTGGTGTGGGTCGACGTCTGGGCGCTCGAGCGAGCGATCAAAAACGGCCGTACCAGCACGCCCTTGACGCCGGCCCAAATTTTGACGATTTACCAAGGGCAGTTCTTGAACTTTGAAGATGACATTGCCTGGGCCATTCCGCTAAGGACGCGTCTTCATGATGAAGTGGTCGGATACATCAAGAAACGCGTTAAAGAGTTAATGCAATTGGGGGACTGGGCGGGTGCCGAGGAGTATTGTGAATGCGGCTTGCGGATCGATGATCTGGATGAGGAGTTTTATCGCGGCGTCATGCAGTGCCAACTGAATTCTGGCAATCGGGCGAAGGTTGCAGGAACGTTTCGCCGATGTGAGAATGTGTTTCAAGCTCGATTGCATGCGGCTCCGGATCAGCAGACTCGGGAGATTTTCGTCAGGTCACTTGTGGGCGGAAGCTAAGCTGTCGTCCCCGTAGTATCGAAGGGACGACTAATAAACGCGCCTAGCTCGGAGTGCAATAGACGGCTGTCGTGGCGGGCGCACCGGCAGTTTCGGCTGGACTCCAGGTGCCAACAGGCGTTACGTTGATGCCGCAGTTAGCGTCAACAGTGAATGTAAATACTGACCACCAATTGGAGTTCAATACTTCACCCGGTGTTGGTGTAAAGATCTGGCTCGTGCCGTTTCGGTTCAATTCCACTCGAACCGGTGAGCCAGTCAACCCTGGAGGATTGGTGCCACTGTAGTTGCGCAGCGCGTAGCGATAGTTGCCCACCATAAGACGGCGAACCGTTATTACTTCCGGTCCAAAACCGCTTCTATCATCGACATCCAATGCTGTAAATGGAGCCGTAGTCAGACTACCTCGATCTGAATAATAAACGTGACTTCCATTGGGTAGGTAGAGGTGGCTATCCACATCATTTGGACTCGCTCCCCATGACAATGTGACGCTTAATGAAGAGGTCGCTGCCCCGAACGTCAAGCAGCTTGCGGAATTGTCTATGTTGATGCCCGACGGCCCTGCAGTAATGGTATTCGTAAATGTCGATCCGTTAACTCCCAAAATTGTCGCGGTGCCGTTACGCTTCATTGGTACCGTGAATATCCCGTTAGTCCCACTGGTGGCACGACTGTTACCGGAATAGTCGATTCCCTCGCTGGCCACTGTTGCGCCCACAATTCGCGTTCCAGCACCGTCAACGAGACACCCAGTGTAGGTAATGGTATCGAATGCCTGGTCAGCGTTCCAAACCGAGAAATGCGTTACGGTTCCTTCGTAATACGTTCGCGTGGCGGACAAGCTAGCTGTACCTTCTTGCACCCACAAGCCTGTCGTTTCGTTAAAGTAAAACAACGGAACGCTGGCTGGTAATGCGCCCGCTCCGGTACGGGTACCCACTGGAATTCGAATGGTTGAGGTCTTGCCGGCACCGAGATTCAGACTTTGCCCGCTTGCGCCAGTGAGTACAACCGACAAGGCACCAAAGCTATCGATCGGCGCGGTACCCGTGCCGGAAGCGACCAGCAGATCGCCAGGCATCGAATTTATGTTCGCGGCAGGATTGATCACGGCCAACTGCACTGCAACTGCACCGGCGTAGGCTGATCCGTCGCCTTGCACAACACTGTTGGCAGGCAACACAGCCTGCGCCACGCTACCGGCAATCGTTGCGGTACCGCCTGTCGCGCCGTTTACGCTAGTGATTGAACCTTGTGGCAAAAGTGCAATTTGAACGCGACCTGCGGAAGCAGCACTAACGGTCGTAGTTTCGAAATTCGGCGCGTAATTGCGAGCCGAAGCGCGCACTACGACTCGATCACCGACGCTGACGTTGCCCAATGTGAAATTACCGGTTCCGTCGCTTGTGGTCGACGATGCGCCAGACGTAACGTTTGCGCCTGCGACCGCAACGCCGGTCACAGCATCAACGGCTTTACCGGAAATTGAGCCGACGCTTACAACGGGTGGAGGTGTAGCGGTGGTAGTTTCATTGCTATCACCGCCGCCACCGCAACCAGAAAGCAAAATTGAAAATACGAAAGCAGCAATTGGAATTACTCGAGCTGATCCGCAGCAAACTTTGGATGGATTGTTCACGCTTCGTGCCTCTAAAGTAATGCGCTCAATCGGCCGATAAAAATTCCTCGGAACGGGCGCGATATCATTTTTTTTTCGCGTCGGGTGATCGCGATGCCTAGTGCGATCACCCGAACATGTAGGGAAACATAAGAATCTGACATGCGGTAACCCTTTACGCTGTAGACGTCGCACAGCGTCGGATCCGTTATTTCAAGAAAAAACCCCACAAGTTCGAGATGTTATTTCGACCGATTCCACTCGTGGCGGTGGGGGTCGGCAGAACGTCGAACTCTCCCGTCGCCAAGTAGGCGCCCACATAATTGCCATCCACAGTCTTCGTGAACATGCTCATACCTGCGCTTGCCCAACTCCTCTGAAAGCCAAGGAGATAGTCTCTCGCTAACAGCGGCGCATTGGGCAGGCGCGACATCGTGTTGTCGCCTTGGTTGTAAGTAATCCAAGTCGAACCAAATGACATGTAGCTGCCGTCGCTTGCCATCAACCGATCATCGTCCGGAACTGAGCAGTTGCTCGGCAAGACGGGAAGCTTCGCCGCCCATGTATTGCTCGATCGATCTCGTACATAACGGTTGCAACTTGTGGTGTAGTAGGTTGCCTCGCCGGAATCCGTTACGACTGAGATGCCGTTTGCGCTCGAGTTTGTGACGATTGCCGGTGCCGACCAGGTGATCGTACCGACTGCTCTGACGGCCGCGAAAAGCTTGCCTCCTGTACCGTCGTTTTGCCTCCACATCAGCAGCGCGTCGCCTGTTGACCCAACTCGAAGGGAATCAAGGGTGGCGTCGTTAGCGATCTGATCGACCACAGTGGCTGTTGTAGCAACAACACCTGCCGCTACGTTTCCGATGTATGCCTTGATGTCGCGGTTTGTACTGTTCGATTGCGGGCGCTGTGCGGCGGCTACCACTCCACCGCTGTTATCGAGCACTGATAAAACGGCTGACGTGTCTGGAAACTCATCGAGTATGGATATCTTGAAGGCTACGTCGCCCGATGCTCGAACCGCCAGGGCCGCGCGCGACACGCGGGTCGGGGGCGGGGAGATTTTGTATCCTCCATATTGAATTGCAGCATCGCCTCGATTGTTAACCATGGCTTGAATGGGATCGTAGAACCCGTTGACACCATCTAGGTCCCCTACAAGCGCTGGCGGGTTCCATACGTTGGAATTAGGTGTCAGAATGGAGCTGTAGATGTAGTAACAGGTTCCGGATGTTCTAAAAGTATTCGCTGTACAGGGCGCAGGGCTAATCCATGCGAGGTGAGCGTAGCCGCTTGGAGAAACAGCCAGCGAAGCGCTTCGATTTTCCGGCGAAAGGGGTAACGCAGCTGAATCGATCCGAACAGCTGTGCTCCACTGTACAACTCCTCCTGCAGCGCCGGGAGTACCGCGTGTCGCGAAGAGGGCAGTGTTGGAAGTCGAGCCGCCATTCTTCACAAACACCGCCGTAACGCGACCCAGTTGATCGATACCGCCTCCAGAACGAAGTACGGTCGCATCATCGCTCTCAAGTTGCTGACCGATAGTCCAGGCGCGCGAAGTACAAGTCACCGCCACGCTGACTACGTCGGACGTTGGTACAACCCCCTCGGCATTGGAGACTGCACAATTTTGCCGGCTGGGAAGCGATGCGACTGACACCTTATAAGCAGACCCGGTAGCAACCGTGCTCGGAAAGGAGAATGATGTATCGGATCCCGTCGGCGTAACAGTCAACGTCTGGCCATCACTGTTCCTCAACGTAATTGCGCTATCCAGCCCGCTGACCCGGCCTGCGATTTTGTACGGACCTGGCGCGGCCGGGGTCGTTGGAGTCGTGCCTCCGGTGCTGCCGGTGGTACCCGTTCCCCCGGTACTTCCGGATCCACCAGTGCTTCCCGTCGTTCCGGTGCTTCCCGTGCCTGACGTCCCGCCCGAAGGATCGGCCGTTCCCGTTGTCCCAGTGCTGCCAGTCGTGCCAGTGCCGCCCGAGGAGACTGCCGTACCAGATTCAGAGGAGCCGCCTCCGCAGCTAGCGAGCATGGCAGCGGTCACGGCAGCCAACAGAGTAATTCTCAGAACTTTCATGTTTTACCTTTCAACTTTTACTTCACACTTGATTTGTTCAAACGGAATCGGAAATCGTTCAACTTTATGTTCACGAATTCGGTAAAGGTTCGCACCGGAAAACAGTGGTAAGTTCAAAAGAGCCTGCCTCACCTTGCTGTGGGAACTTGATCGCGATGGCCGCATCAAGGCGTTGATCTCCACTCTTGATATCTTTGGCGGCTTTTGCAGCCTTCTCGTTACCACTTTGCGATACAACAATGTACTTTCCGGGCGTGGCGAGGGCCGGAATGGGGCTTGATTTCCCGCACGAAGCCTTTGCATCCTGATCGAATGCCCGCATCGCCGAGGCTCGGTCGGACCCCTTGATGACCGACTGGTAGCCTCCTTGAACTGGAATTACGGCCCCGTTAGTGCGTGGCGTTGCGCAACCGGCGGTGAGCACGAGCAGCGTGAGGGCACTTGTTGCGAGAGCTTTTTTGTGGCGCATTTTTACTGATCCTCTAAGTCATTCAAAGGTTGGGTAAGTGGAAATCGCGGGGGAGTTGGTTTCTAAGTGCGGAGCGACAAATCGGGCGTAGGATTTATTGATTGCTTGGCCTGAAGATATTCGCGCCTTGCTGATTTTTGAAATGGCAGTTTGAATTGCCTAGGCACGGCAACTCAGGACTCACCCGGCATTCTCGGCGAGCACTTTTCGTCGCTGCAAATGAATTGGTTATCTCAGTGCTGGGGAACATTCTGAATGCCGCAGTGCTCTGTTGAACTTTGCTTGCCTTGGACCGCAAGATAGTCGAAGACTGATTACAGATCGGGTACGGATTAGGGTTCACGCAATCGTTACTGCGTATTGCCAAGTCTTTCGACAGTTCGCGCGAGCCTGACTTTGCAACCTCAGAAATCGATCGGGCTTAGTCCGTTGGCGGGCGACGTATTTGGCGAGTTGCCATTATTTCTTAACCGCTAGATCGAACCTGTAATGGAATCGGTGAAGTAAGGCGCAACCGTATCTGTACTCGCATTCTTATCGGCACTGCAATTCCCAAGTTGCCTGGGGCACTAGTTCAGCGGAAATAGGAATAGGTTCGCCAACGAGCGAAGTAGGTCTCAGGACCGCGCATCCTATAGGCGTAGTCGAAAAGCTGATCTGTTCTTGAGGTCAACGCCTCAGAAATCCAGGAGAAGTCCTCATACTGCTGGTTGGTATGCCTAATCGCCTCAGTGTAAAGTGCTTCCGAACCTTCCACGACCTCGTCGCTTATTCCTAGTGCGCGCATGATGTCGCTGTTATGCTCATTGCCAAAAAAAAG
>JANORY010000160.1:0-6328 GCA_031415535.1 Burkholderiales bacterium
CCGGAAACCTGCAGTCGTGCAGCGCTCAGGCCGGTAGCGTGCTGAACTTCTGTAAACGCTTGGTTAATCGAGTTCAGCGCAGCCTGTTGACCATCGAGATCGCCGCCTTGTGCGGCCGTATAAACCAACAACATAATGCGCTGGCCGTCGGCGGACACCCAGACACCTTCATGCAGGCGCGGTGCCTGGCCAACTGAGAACGCTTCGACGATGCGCAGGGTTTCACCGGTCGGGTCACGCAGAGCCAACTCGCCGGCGAAGGCACCAGCCGACGACGATAAAAGATCAACCGTCTCTTGTAGCGCCAGCCGCAGTTTCGGCACTTCGAACTGCTCGGGCGTAATTGCCGGCGAGAGCTGATAGCGGTGCTCGAACAACAAGGCTTGCTCGGCCTTCAGGCCATCGAGCGCACCGTTATTAACGCTACCAAACTGCGCGTTCGAACGCAGATTTTTAGCCAGCAGGGCGGAGAACTCGGCCTGCCGTTCGGGCACAACAGAATCGATGCCGACCAGCAGCAATCGCGATGCGACACCCTCGGTAAGACTTTGCGCCAGCAATCGTTGCTCGGCGCTCGGGCGCTGCGGCAGGAACACTGACATATCGGTCAGAAACGGGGTGCGCCAGACCACGCCAACCGCCAGCGCCAGTGCGAGCAGCCACACACCAATCGACAGCCGTGCCGGATGTCTCAGCGCAGCACCCGCATGACCGAACGATCACCATTGGTCTGGTCCAACTCGATCAGATTCAGCTCGCCACGCTCGCCGCTGATACGAACTTCCTTAAGCAGTCGAGCACCGGGCACAGATTTCGGCGCAAGCAAAAGGCTCCAGCGCGCCGCCGACCCTTCGAGCGCCACCGTGAAAACCCGCTCAAGGGTTGCCTGATCGCCGGCCAGCGTGGCACGCAAACTCTCAATCATCGCGACCGCCTCCGGAAGTTGCTTCAGCGAGAAACTTCGTCGTGTACCGTTACGATCCACAATCAGGTCATCGCCATCGAGGATCAGGGTTTCAGTGCGCGGCTTGAGCGTGCGCTTTTCCAGCCGTGCCGGCTTGATAAAGACCAGTTCACCGCTGCTATCCACCGGCGTGTCAAGTGCAGCCACGAATTTGCGTTCGGCAAAACGGGCCACACCACTATTGCCTTTGGCGATATCGGCCAACAACGGGCCGAGGCCCCAATCGGCGGCATACGCTGTCGCCGAGCAGAAAGTGATGAGAAGCGCGAACGCTAGCGAACGCACACGAGAAGTCAAACGAACCACGCCTAGCCCTTCGACTCTTTGGTTGGCGGTGCCCAAAAGTCGTAAAAGTTGAACCAATTGTACGGAGCCAGTCGGCAATGCGCCTCAATCCGTGCCGCAAACTCCTTAACGCCCTGCTCGACCATAAGACTACGTCCGGCCCGTTCAACGCTTGAATAATCAATCACCCGATCAAATCGAACGTCATATCGATTGCCACCGCGATACAAGCCGGTCATAAAAATCACCGGTTGTTTCAAGAGGCAGGCCATCCGAAACACGCCGGTCGGAAATTGCGCCGCCTGGCCGAGGAAATCAATCGCCAGATTGGCATCATGCCCGAACGAGCGGTCGGCCAGAAAGCCCACCATGTCGCCACGCTCAAGCCGCTCCTGAATCCGAATCATTGAATCCATATGGCCAAGCGGCACCACATCATCCAGCAAGGTCGGGTCAATCGCCGTCAGCAGGCGGCGAATTTTTTGCGCATTCTCCTCAAACATCGCCATACCAACGCGCAGATGCGGGCGTTGCCGCGCCAGCATGCGCAAGGCTTCAAAACTGCCAAGGTGAGCGCCGACCAGAAACGCGCCGCGTCCCTCGGCCAGGGTTTCAAGGACCGCTTCCTCGCCATGGAAATCGATCGTGAACTCTTCAGCGCGGCCACTCAGAAAATAAAACCGGTCGAGGATTGTGATCGAAAACGTCAGATAGTGTTGGTAGCTCTCGCGCCAGTTGGGCGGGCGTCCCAACACCCGCGCCAGATAACTTTTCGAATCACGCCGGGCAGCACCGGTCGTGATCCAGAAATAAGCCGCGATCGGATACAGGAAAAACCCGGCGGCGCGGCGCCCGATCAGCATCGCAATTCGAAACATCAACTTGAGCAGCCATTCGCTGCCGCGCTCGGGTCGTGTGGCCCATTCCGGAGTACTCATCGAGTTAGGGGCCGATCACGCAACAAGCCGCTGGCGACTTTGTGCTCGCCCACCGTGCATTCGAATCGGCATGAACCGTCGGCGGTGACTGCCCAACTCAAGGCCACCTGAGTGCCGGGCGCAATCATCGCCAAAAACTTGGCGGCGGCCACCTCGATCGGTCCGTCGTTCAACACAGCGGCCGCCTGCAGGCGCTCGATCACCAGATCAAGCAGTTTTGCGCCCGGCAAAATCGGATGGCCCGGAAAATGGCCGTCAAAAAGCGCTCGATTCACGCCGACCTCAATGATTGTGTTCATACCACCGGATGCGCTTATCGAACTTATTCACTACGGCTGGTCGTCAGGTCTCTGGCCAGTGCTTCGAGTCGTTGCCGCGGCAGTTTGCCATTGCCATCGCGCGGCAAGGCGTCAACCATCAGCAAGGGTCGCGGCAAAAAAACCGCCTCGATCCGAGCGCGCAAGGCAGCGGTGATAAATTCGGCCGTCAATCCAGGCGCAACCACGAACGCCAACACCCGCGCGGCAACCTTCGATGGATCGTCAGCAACCAGGAAGGCGCCATCCTTGACGCCGTCGATGCTCAGCAATTGATGCTCCAGGAAACTGATCGAGCTGCGCTTGCCGGCAATATTAACCATATCAACCGAACGGCCGAGCAAGACAAATCGGCCGCCCGCGCGTAAGCCGATGTTATCGGACAACAGAGTGCGGCCGGTGACATGGGCACCTTGCGCGTATGTTTGCCCGTCCTGTTCGCCAATCGTGACGCCGTCGAGTGGCAACCATTCATCACCGTCCAGCGTGCGACGCGATGCCACCTGACCAGATTCGGTGCTGCCGTAGATCTCATGAACCGGCGCACTGAACCGCGCTTCCACCGATTGCGCCAGTTCGGCAGGCAAGACAGCGGTTGCGGAGAGCACCAGATCGGCCGGTACACGATGATGCTCAATGCCTAACAGCGCGCGCAAATGCACTGGCGTCGTCACCAGCATGCGTGGCCGGGGCAGGCGCGCCAGGCAACCCAGGATATCGGCCGGAAAAAACGGTCGCTCGGCGGCAAACGACCAGCCCGCCTGCAGCGCCAGATGAACCGTTGACTCAAAACCGTAGGAATGTTGCGCCGGCACAGTACCCAAAATGGCTGGCCGGCCCGGCACGGCCACCGCGAGGCGGCGCGCCTCCAGTTGCGCACTCTCGACAATCTGACCCCACAGGCGAAAATGCGCCACCGGCGTGCCGGTCGAACCCGACGTAAAAAGGCAGGCCGCTATCCTGTCGGCAGCAATCAGCGAGGCACCATAATCGGCCAGCGACTCGATCGCTTGACCATCAGGCTGGCGATCTACCGTGAACGGTGCCGGCTGCATTGGATAACGTACCCGAATCAGTTCGGGGTAAACGTCTTCGGAATCGGTCAGACAATAAATTCCCTTGAACTCGCCTGCCAGGTGCGACAAGGTCGAGGCAACATGGTTATGGGGCAACACGCTGATCTGGCTTCGCACCAGAGCGGCACTCATTGCCACTGCAAACCGATAACGATCCGTGCAGCCGTTCAACATGTAACGTGCATCGGGCAAAAGGCGCGCCAGCGAATGTACTTCGGCCAGAAACTGATGGGCCAGGATCGGTTCATCGGCGCGCCAGGCAACAATATCGTTACTGCGGCGATGCCCCAGCAGTGCCAAGCGTGCGACGGACTTGCCGATTAAGACTGGCTTGTCAGTGACCGTCATGTTCTTGCTGTTTCCACCCTGCGAATGCGTCATAGTGCCAATTATCGTGTGGAATCGCTTTGACTCAACTTGGAGTAGGCACGGATGCCTTCCAGAATGCTCTTGTGCTCAAAATTGGGCAGACAAATACGACGCACCAGGTACTCGAGCAAGAACATTAACAGTGTTAACGGCAGACTCAGAAAGTTGACAAATACCGACCACCACACGGCGTTACCGTGCGTGAACAATCCCAGGGAGATCAGGGTCATGAGCAAAAAGAAACCGGTCCAGGCACGGGTCACCGAACGCGTGTAGTGCTCAACCCGGTCCGGCAATAAACCGCCGCCGTGGACCACCCGCGCCATTCGAGTCACCAACGAGCCCTTGCTCGATCGCAGACTCAGACCGAACAACAAGGCCAAGCCGGCATTGGTGCCGGCATGTTGTATCAAATAAACCCAGCGCGGGTCCCAAAAAAGACTCTGCCGACACCACCAGCCCAGCAACACCGCCAACGAGGCTAAAACGACGATCGAACCACGCCAGCGCGAACCCAAAGCTAAACATACCGCGACCAGATAAAGCGACGACAATGCGAACAGGTAGGACAACTCCGAGCGGTCATCGGTGGCGGTCAGATGATGTGCAAACAGGCTGTAGAGAACCGTCGCCGCAACAATCGCCAGTACCACCGCGACGCTGACGGCCCGGCGCATCAGCTTGTGCGGCGCGTCTGAATATGTTGCGCCAGGTTGCGCAGGGACGAAAAAATACGCTTGTTGTCCTCGTCGTCGGAACGCAACTGCAAGCCGTACTTTTTCGAGACCACCAGGGCAATCTCCAGGATATCAATGGAGTCGAGCCCGAGTCCGTCCTCGTAAAGCGGGCCGGCCGGATCAATGTCGGCCGCGGCCACCTCAAGATTCAACGAGGATACGAATAATTCGGCGAGCTCGCGCTCGAACGCCGGATCGACAAGCGTTTCCAGGGCCGAAGGGACAGACGAAATATCGGTCATACCAGTACCTAACTCATTGAATTTTCCCGGGATTGTAACGACTATTTGGCCGGCCGCAGTCTGCGCGAGGGTTTTATGCCGAACCACTGGTCGGATGAACACGGCGATTCGACCAGTGGTCTGATCACGGCAGACTTAACCCTGGGCTGCCCTTCTATAATTATCAGTCAACCCATCAGCTTACGCAGTCTGACCATCAGGTTTCGGAATCCGCCGCACTTCAGGACGCACGCATGAGTCGCAATAACGAACAATTCGAAGGCATACAGGCGCTGCGCTTCATCGCGGCGCTGATGGTCGTAGTCACGCACTCAACGTTCTATGTTTCCGAGCGGCTCGTCAAGGACTTCCCGGTCTGGAGCAATGGTGCGTCCGGCGTCGACGTTTTTTTTGTGATCAGCGGCTTTGTCATGGTGATCTCCTCGCAGTCGCTGATGGGACGTGACGATGGCTGGAAGCAATTCATGCTGCGCCGCCTGCTGCGAATTGTGCCCCTGTACTGGGTTGTGCTGACGATCAAGCTGGTCGCCATGCTAGCGGTACCCGCCGTCGTCTTGCATGCAAAACTCGATCTTTGGCCGGTTGTTTCATCCTACCTGTTCTTACCAAGCTTCAATGCGGAAGGCAATATTGAGCCTCTGCTGGGCGTCGGCTGGACGCTTAATTTCGAAATGTTTTTCTATACGCTCTTTGCAATCGCCATGGCTCTGCGGGTCGACGTTTTCAAAATGGTCACGGGTGTATTCATCGTTTGTTGCATCGCAGCTTTTTTTCGCACCGAATCCTGGCCGGCCGCAACTTTTTATTTCAACACGATAGTGCTGGAATTTGCCTTCGGCATGCTGTTGGCGCGGGCCGTCATTCGCGGATTTTCTCTACCCGTCCCGGTAAGCCTATTCCTGTTGATCGTTGGATTTATAGGCTTGCTGATTCCGTGGGGCGATGTTTCAGGTTTGTGGCGGCCGATTAAATGGGGGCTGCCGGCGGTCATGATCGTGACCGCTGTCATTGCACTGAACCCACTGGTCGGCAAGCGCATTCCGAAGTTCATCCTCGAGTTGGGTGATGCCTCCTATGCGCTCTATCTGTTCCACCCGCTGATTGCACCGATCGCACCCACCGTACTGGCCAAGTTGGGTCTGCCGATTGCGCCGCTGTCGATTGCCGTGAGCATTGTGAGTTCGGTCGTCGCCACCTGGATTATCTTCAGAATTGCCGAGCGGCCAACGACAGAGTTTCTAAAGCGCCGTCTGGCCACCGCAAACGCCCGCAGCCAGGGTCTCAAACCGGCTGATCCGGCGCCGACTGTTTAAAGAAGCGCTGACTCGATCGACGACGCGCCTGCTTGATCGGTGAAGCGCATGCTTGCTCAACCCAAGCACCGGCGACCGTTGACATTC
>JANORY010000161.1:0-7287 GCA_031415535.1 Burkholderiales bacterium
TCAATACCAGCTTTGTATTCGCGGGCTTGCTGGCCGACGATTTTCCGCCGACGCGCGGTGTCGCCGAGGCGCCCTGGTGGCGCGAAGTAGCCGGTGCCTGCTGGCATCGCCCTGAGGGCCAGCACTCGAACATCGACGCTCGCGCCGATCATCCAGTGGTACATGTATCCTGGTTCGATGCCGTGGCGTATTGCCAATGGGCCGGCAAGCGTTTGCCGACCGAGGCCGAATGGGAGCGCGCAGCGCGCGGTGGGCTGATCGATAAACGCTACGCCTGGGGCGACGAACTGACACCGGACGGCGCACATCGCTGCAATATCTGGCAGGGCCGATTTCCGTCATTGAACACGCAGGCCGACGGACACTATGGCACGTCACCGGTTGCTTCGTTTGCGGCCAATGACTTCGGTCTGTACGACGTCTGCGGTAACGTTTGGGAATGGTGCGCCGACTGGTTCGATAATCGCTTCGAGGCAACGCCACTCGACAATCCGCAGGGGCCGGCCAAGGGCCAGCGACGCGTGATCCGGGGGGGCAGTTTTCTGTGCCACGAGAGTTATTGCAATCGTTATCGCGTGGCAGCGCGCAGCGCCAACGATCCGGCGAGTACGACTAGCCATATGGGATTTCGCTGCGCCGCCAACCTGCGAGTGGCGAATACTTTTTAGGGCGATCCGAGCGTCCACGCAGGGCGGAACGAGGCAACCAATGGCGGACGGAGACAAGAAATGGCAAAAGGAGATTAACAAATGGTGCAAAAAAACAGTCGGGCAATCATTGGACACACAACCTCGGAATCAACCCCGTTCTGGCCGGCTCCGCCGCAGGCACCTGGCGGTGCGCCCAATGTGGTTTATGTCGTGTTCGATGATCTGGGCTTCGCCGACCTCGGTTGTTACGGCTCCGAAATCGCCACGCCGAATATCGACGCACTTGCGGCAGGTGGCTTGCGTTACACCAATTTTCATACCACTGCACTCTGCTCACCGACCCGCGCCGCCTTGCTGACCGGGCGCAATCATCATTCGGTCGGTATGGGTGGGCTGGCCGATTGGGATTTCGGTTTTCCCGGTATGCGGGGTCGGATCGCCAAAAGCGCCGGCACACTCGCCGAGATGTTGCGGCTGCAGGGTTACAACACCTTCGCGACCGGTAAATGGCATTTGACGCCTACCTTCGAGACGTCGGCATCCGGGCCTTTCGACCAATGGCCGCTGCAGCGCGGTTTTGATCGCTACTTCGGTTTTCTCGAAGGCGAAACCAATCAGTGGCATCCGGAACTGGTGCTCGATAACCATCACGTCGAGAACTCTGACCGTCCGGACTATCACCTGTCGGTCGATATCGTCGATCAATCGATCAACTTCATCGGTCAGCAACAGACCATCACGCCCGACAAGCCGTTCTTTCTCTACCTGTGTCTGGGTGCGCAACACGCACCACACCATGCGCCGGCTGAATTTATCGAGAAGTACGTACCGGTATTCGAGAAGGGCTGGGACCGCACGCGTATCGAACGTCTGGCGCGTCAGAAGGCGCTGGGACTGGTGCCCGCAAAAACCGAGCTTCCGGCGCACAGCCCCGGCGTCAAGCCCTGGGACTCGCTCAGTGACGACGAACGGCGCTTGGCGGTACGCTTGCAGGCGGCCTTCGCTGGCATGCTCGAACATGCCGACCTGCAAGTCGGTCGATTAGTGAGTTACCTGTCGCAGGCGGGTCAACTTGAGAACACGGTGATTACACTGATCTCCGACAATGGCGCGAGTCAAGAGGGTTCACCGTTCGGCACGGTGAATGCGCTGCGCTATTTCAACGGCGTGCGCGACACGCTCGCCGATAACTTGCCCTATATCGATCAGATCGGTCAGGGGCATTTGAACAACAACTACCCGATGGGTTGGGCGATGGCCGGCAACACGCCGTTGAAGCGCTACAAACAGAACACCCACGGCGGTGGGGTGCGCGATCCGCTGATCGTCCACTATCCGAACGGCATCAAGGACCGCGGTGGTATTCGGCATCAGTTTCACCATGTCTGCGACATCACGCCGACCATGCTGGAGCTCACCGGTGTGTCGGTACCCGAGGCCATCAACGGCGTAACACAACAGCCAATTGAAGGCACCAGCCTGGCCTATAGTTTCGCAGCAGCCGACCAGCCCACCCAAAAACAGGTGCAGTATTTCGAGATGCTCGGTCATCGCGGCATCTGGCACAAGGGCTGGAAGGCAGTCACCTGGCATCGACCGGGAACGCCGTTCGATGCGGACGCCTGGGAGCTTTATCACCTCGATGAAGATTTCAACGAATCATGCGATCTGGCTGCCGAACAACCGGCTAAATTGGCCGAGATGAT
The DNA here is from genome assembly GCA_031415535.1 of Burkholderiales bacterium. Classification (GTDB taxonomy): domain Bacteria; phylum Pseudomonadota; class Gammaproteobacteria; order Burkholderiales; family Burkholderiaceae_E; genus JANLTP01. Next base: position 2,357 of record JANORY010000161.1, read on the forward strand.
TCGGCATTGGTTCTCGGAGGCCGGTGCCTGCAAGGTGCTGCCCATGAACGACACGACCGAACGGTTCGTGAGTTCGAACCCGTATAGCGTTGCTGCCCGACGGCACTGGCAATTACAGCCTGGCACGGGCCGAATTCCGCAGGCCGCCGCACCTGACATTCGCAATCGTTCATACAAGATCACCGCAGTCGTTGACATTCCGAAAGGCGGGGCTGAAGGTGTGCTGGTGGCGCAGGGCGATTGGTGTGGTGGCTATGCGCTCTACCTGAAGGAAGGTCGATTGGTACATGACTACAACTTCGTGAACCGACACTACCTGGTCCGCTCGGACCTTCTGGTGCCCGAGGGTCGCTGCGAGTTGGTTTATGAAATGAAGAAGACCGGACCGTATCAGGGTGAGGGCAGCTTGTACATCGACGGCCAAGCGTGCGGTACGGTAGTACTGCCGCAGACCTATCGGGCGCAGGCCTCGTTTATCGGACTGGAGGTCGGACAGGCACCGAAACCTTCGGTCGGCGAGTTCGAGGCACCGTTCAAGTTTACCGGCACCCTGCACAAGCTCGTGATTGATCTCGACGACGATCAGGTCACCGATCCGCGCGGGGTACTACGGGCTGCGCTGCGCCAGCAATAGGGGATAGACAATCGTTGATAGACAATTGTGGATAAAATACAGAGGAGAGACCGATGTCAACTCAATCGAGTTTCAAAGGCCAGATCGGCCGCACCCAGGCTGAATCGAAAGCCTGGTGGCCAGAATTTCCAAAGCCGCGCGCCGGCGCGCCGAACATCATTACGATCCTGTTTGACGATACCGGCTTTTCGCATTTCGGCTGCTACGGCTCGAGCATCGAGACGCCGAATGTTGACCGACTCGCCGCAGCGGGTCTGCGCTACACGAACTATCACACGACCGCGCTCTGTTCGCCGACCCGCGCGGCGCTGTTGACCGGACGCAATCATCACTCGGTCGGTATGCGCGGCTTGGCGAACTGGAATACCGGTTTTCCGAACTGTGCCGGCAGCGTTGCCAAAAGTGCCGCCACGCTGGCGGAAATGATCCGCCCGCAAGGCTATTCGACCTTTGCAGTCGGCAAGTGGCATCTGACTCCGATGGAGGAGACCTCGGCGGCTGGCCCATTCGACCAGTGGCCGTTAGCACGCGGCTTCGATCGCTTCTACGGCTTCATGCAAGGCGAGACCGATCAGTTCTATCCGGAACTGTACTGCGACAGCCATCCGATTGATGCACCGCGTACGCCCGAGCAAGGCTACCACCTGACCGAGGATCTGATTGATCAATCGATCGGCCTGATCCGCAGCCAGCATTCTGCGATTCCGGAAAAGCCGTTTTTCCTTTATCTGTGCTTCGGCGCGACGCACGCACCGCATCAGGCGCCCGCCGAGTATCTGGAGAAGTATCGCGGCCGTTTCGACGCCGGTTGGGACGTGATTCGTCAACAGTGGTTTGAGCGCCAGAAAGCACTCGGCGTGATTCCGGCGAACACTGAGTTGGCCGGGCGCAACTCGGGGGTCGAGCCTTGGGATAAGCTCAGCGCTGACGAAAAAAGAGTTGTGTTACGGCTGCAAGAAGCGTTCGCCGCGTTTCTCGAACACACCGATGCACAGATCGGCCGATTACTGAGTTTTCTCGAGGAGACGGGTCAACTCGACAATACCGTGATCATCGTCATGTCGGACAATGGCGCGAGCCAGGAGGGTGGCCCGATCGGCGTCATCGACACCTTCAAGTACTTCAATGGCATTGAGGAGAAGATTGAAGACACCATCGCGCGCATCGACGATATCGGCGGACCGAAATCGAACACCAACTACCCTTGGGGTTGGGCGCAGGTCGGCAATTGCCCTGGCAAGCGCTACAAGGGCACAACCCATGGGGGTGGTATTCGTGACCCGCTGATCGTGCATTGGCCAACTGGCATCAGCGACGGTGGTGGTATCCGATCGCAGTTCCATCATGTCACCGATATCACCCCGACCGTGCTCGAGATCATTGGCGTCGTGCCGCCCGAAACCGTTAATGGTGTCGCGCAGATGCCGGTACACGGTCAGAGCATGGTCTACACCTTTGCGCCGGAAGCGCGCGATGCGCCGACCCGCAAAGTATCGCAATACTTCGAGATGTTCGGGCATAGAGCCATTTGGTCGGGTGGCTGGAAGGCGGTGTCACATCACAAGCCAGATACGCCCTTCGAGTTCGATCGCTGGGAGCTTTACCATGTCGAGCGCGACTTCTCGGAGTGTCACGACCTGGCGAAGCGCGAACCGGACAAACTCACCGAGTTGATCCAGCTTTGGTGGACTGAGGCCGGCCGTTACGACGTGTTGCCGCTCGATGACCGGCGCGCACAATTGTGGTCACCCAGTCCACGTAGCGGCACACCGCGCAATCGCGAACGTTATGTTCTGTATCCACCGGTCGCGCATATGAGCGGCGAGGTGGCGCCGGCTTTGGGCAATCGCAGCTTTGTGGTTACAGCAGAGCTTGAGCGGCCTGAAGTCGACACCGAGGGCGTCCTGTTTGCGGTCGGCTCCGGCAACAATGGTATCGCGTTTTATGTGCTCGGCGATCGGCTGATCTTCGACTACAACCTGTTCACGAAGCATTACAAGGCGATCTCGGATCGGCCGATTCCAAAAGGCAAATCGACGGTCAGCGTTGCGTTCGAGAAAATCGGCGAGAAAGGCTGTGCGACTGTGTCGATCGACGGCGTAGCCTGCGGCAAAGTCGAGGTGCCGCAGGTGCTGCGCATGATCTCAGCCTACGGCATGGATGCGGGCCGCGATTCCGGCTCTGCGGTCGGCAATGACTACCAGGCACCGTTCGACTTTCAGGGCCGGATCGTGCAATTGGTGTTCGACATGCCGGCGCGCAACAAGCGCGACGAAAAGGCGGTGCGCTCGACCAAGGCGAAGTACGACCTTGGAACACAATAGACTGGCGACGTGTTTGGACGAGCCTGAATCCGCGCCGCTTGTTCGATAACGGCAACAGTGTCAATTAAGTGACAGATCGAAAGCCGGTTGTCCCGGTACAAAGCTTATTCACCAAAGTTGTGCTTAGCGCACCAAAAATGGCCAACTTAATAAATGGCCACCCGGGGAGGATGATCGTGAATAAAGCCGTAGTTGTGGTCTCGATGCTGCTGGTAACTGCCACCGGCGTCGGTGCGCAGACCAATGTCACCCTATATGGCGCTGCGGACGCCGGCATGAACAGTATCAAGATCGGCTCGAAGTCGGCGCTGAAAATTAGTGAGGGCGGCATCATCGCCTCACAGATCGGCTTTCGGGGCAGCGAAGACCTGGGCGGCGGACTGAAGGCCCTGTTCCAGATCGAAGGCGGCATCAGCATCGATAGCGGCGACGGCAATATTCCGAGTGTCGCTGGCTCGACCGGTTTTGCATTTACCCGCCAGGCCTGGATGGGCCTTGATAGCAACTGGGGCACCGTCACGATGGGTCGCCAGTACACGCCAACGTTCGTGGCTCTGGCCACCTGGGATCCGTTCGTCTCGAACGGAATCATGGGCAGCACCAATCTTTGGTTCGTCGCGAATGACCAGCCTGGACACTTGGCCATGCAGGTGCGCCAGAACAATTCGCTGATGTATAAGTCTCCGGCCACTTTTCCGTTCCGCTTCCAGGCGATGTACGGTGCCGGCGAAGCAGAAACACTGTCCACTCAAAGCGGTCGAGTTCTCGACCTGCTGGGCGCTTACGTCAATGGTCCGATCAGAGTCTCCTTGTCGAGACAGGAACGCAAGACCGGTAGCGGTGCCGCGCCAGTGGCAAGCCCGGCGACCTCGATCATTCAATTGCTGGCGGCGGATTATTCGATCGGGGCATGGCGATTTGGCGTCAATCTGGGCAACTCCAAGTCCGACATTGGTGGTGTGCCGAGCGCCAAGTTCGTTGGTTTGATGACCCAATATCGAACCTCTGGCGCTTGGACGTTTCTGGCGAATCTCCAGAAGCGGGACGTCGCCAGCACGTCGAATGACCAGACCGCGTATACGATTGGCGTGAACTACGACTTGTCGAAACGCACTGCGTTGTACGGGCGCATGTTGACCTTCAATAACGGCGGTGCCGCTAATGTGCAGTTGGGCGGCTACACGATCACGGCCGGATCGGCCACGCCAGGTGACGACGGCCGCAGCATCATGTTCGGCGTGTTACACCGGTTCTGATTGAGCCGAGACTGCGGCGGCTATTCGGGTTTGACGCCGGCTGCTTTGACTACCGGCGTCCAGCGCTCAATTTGCTGGCGAATATAGGCCGAGTACTCGGCGGGTGTCGAACCGTGTACCTCATAGCCCTGCCGAATTAGACGATCACGTATGTCGGGCTGATTCAGCACCTCCCGAACCTGGCTGTTGAGCTTCTCGATGACGGCACCCGGGGTGTTGGCAGGTGCCATGAGACCAAAAAAAGCACCACCGACCATTTCAGGAAAGCCCTGTTCGGCGGTCGTCGGAACGTCGGGCAAAAGCACCGAACGTTTGGGTGCGGCATAGGCGATGGCGCGCAACTTGCCCAAGCCCACCTGTGTACCGGACGGAATGTAGCCGTCCAGAAATACGGTGACTGTGCCGGCCATGACATCTTGCAGTGCTGACGTCGACCCCTTGTAGCCGACGTGAATCAAGTTCGCTCCGGATTGAACTTTCCAGCCCTCGCCGAGCAGGTGCGGCATTGAGGCGACCCCCGCAGTGGCATACATAAGGCCGCTCGGACTGGCCTTTGCTGCTTTCACGATGTCCTGAAGGGTCTGATAGGGCGTCGACGGGTGCACCAGCACCAGCACTGCGGACGTAGCCACCAGTGATATGGGCGTCAGATCTTTTTGTACATCGTAAGGCGTCTTGACCCCCAGTACCTGGTTCATTGCGATCGGGGCGGCCGCG
>JANORY010000162.1:0-7491 GCA_031415535.1 Burkholderiales bacterium
TACCCCGTCATCACTGAGCGTGGTGGCACCCGGTTATTTGTCCAACAAACCCGATCTACACTCACAAGCGCGCGCCAAGGCCAGTCGTTAGGCGCCGCAATCGTTAGGTGCCCCCAGTCCTTAGGAGTCTCATGTTAGCCCTCTACATTGGCAACAAGAATTATTCATCCTGGTCGCTGCGCCCCTGGATTTTGATGCGCGTGCTCGACATCGCGTTTGTCGAACACCGGCTAAGCCTGTTTTCCGAGGTCTTCAAGACCACCATTGCACGCTTGTCACCGGCCGGCCGCGTGCCGATCCTGGTCGATGATGATCTGGTCATTTGGGACACCTTGGCCATTACCGAATACCTGGCCGAACAAAACCCGCAGGCCGGCGTCTGGCCGTCGCAGTTCAAGGCACGTGCTCGCGCGCGGTCAATTTGTGCCGAGATGCATTCAGGGTTCGGTGCCCTGCGCAGCCAACTGCCGATGAACCTCGAAGCCAGCCTGCCCGGCAAGGGCTGGAACACCGCCGTTCAACGAGATGTTGATCGACTGGTGCAGATGTGGAGCGAATTGCTCGACGCCCACGGCGGTCCGTTTCTATTCGGACCCTTCAGCGCCGCCGACGCTTTTTTTGCACCAGTCGTGACGCGCTTTCAAACCTACGCCATCGCGCTACCAGCGAATTGCAGCCGTTACTGCGAAGCGGTGCGCGCACTACCGGCCATGCTTGAATGGACGGCACAGGCACTCGCCGAGCGGGAATTTATCGCCGAGGACGAACCTTATCGCAGCAGCAGTTGATCTACCAATGAAAATCTACACGGTGGGAGGTGCCGTGCGGGATCATTTGCTGGGCCTGCCGGTTCAAGATCGAGACTTTGTTGTGGTGGGTGCCAGTCCGCAAGCCATGCTCGACGCCGGTTTCAAACCGGTCGGCCAGGATTTCCCGGTGTTCCTGCACCCGCAGACCCATGAAGAGTATGCACTGGCGCGAACCGAGCGTAAGGTGGCACCGGGTTATAGCGGCTTCACCTTTCAGAGCTCCCCCGAGGTCACGCTGGAGCAGGACCTGCAACGTCGAGACCTGACGATTAATGCCATCGCACAAGCCGAAGACGGCACACTGATTGATCCCTACGGTGGCCAAGCTGACTTGCGCGCCGGCGTGTTCCGACATGTCAGCGAAGCCTTCGCCGAGGATCCGGTTCGAATTTTGCGCGTCGCCCGATTCGCAGCACGCTTTGCAAGCTTCAGCATCGCGCCGCCAACCCTGGCGTTGATGCGAACCATGGTCGCCAGCGGCGAGGTCGATGCGCTGGTACCAGAACGGGTTTGGCAAGAGCTGTCTCGCGGACTGATGCAAACCCGGCCTTCGCGGCTGTTCGAAGTATTGATCGACTGCGGTGCATTGGCTAGGCTGGCACCGGAACTCGCGCACGGCTCCGAACACTGGATCAAAACGCTCGACCGAGCCGCTGCGGCCGAGGCATCCCTGGCGGTTCGATTTGCACTCTGGGCACATGCGGCCAATTACCAGACACCGCTGCCCATAGCCGAGAGCCCAACCACGAATCCAACCACGAGTCCAGCCGTGGGGCAGGCGTCAGCCGCTGAGGCACTGAACGCCGCTTGCCAGCGCCTGCGGGTGCCCAGTGAATGCCGCACCCTGGCGCTGCTCGCGATCCAGCACTCGGCGACGATTACGAATGCCAGTCACGCCACTGCCGATGAAGTGCTTGCGCTGCTCTCGCAGGCCGACGGCTTTCGAAAACCGCAACGCTTTGAGGAACTCTTGCAGCTCGTTCGCCTGCAACACAGCACCGCCTGGCCGCAGAAAGATCAACGCCTTGAGTTGGCCATTGATCGCCTGCACCGCAGCCTTGGCGCGGCCCGCGCGGTAGACGCCGCGCGACTCGCGCAGGCGATCGGTGTCGAGCCGTCAAACAGTATGCTGGCACGCGGCGATGTCATCAAGGCGGCAGTGCACGAGGCGCGACTGCACGCAATCAAACACGCCGCTCCAGCTCAACCCGCGATGCCTGACGGTGGTGCTAGTGCTAGTGCTGGTGCAACCGCTGGCGGAGCCATCGCCCCGCCAGGCGCGATGCGCGCCACCGTCAAACGAAAGCGGTTCTGGAAGCGCTTGATCCAGGCACCGTTTGCCATCATCAGTGCGCTGGTTCTTGGCTTCATCGATTGGCTGTGGACTCCGCTGCTGAACTTGATGATGCGACTGGGCCGGTTCCAGATATTTCGCCAACTCGAGCGCCTGATTGCGGGTTTGCCGCCGTACGCCGCGCTGCTGGTGTTCGTGGTGCCTGCGCTGCTGCTGCTGCCGTTCAAAATTCTTGGCTTGTATCTGATCGGTCATGGCCAGAAACTGGCCGGAATGGCGGTCTTTATGTTGGCCAAAGTGCTGGGCACAGCCCTGGTGGCCCGCGTCTTCTCACTGACCGCCCCGACGCTAATGACCCTGGGCTGGTTCAGCCGCCTCTACAAGCAATTCAAGTCCTATAAAACGCGACTCTACGAATTGGTGTTTGAACATCCCTGGATTCGTTTGATCAGAAGAATTTCGCGCCGCTGGATCGAGCAGGTTCGTGGCCAGTTCCGGCGTTTCTGGCCGCGCCGCAAGTCGCGATCGTGACCGTAAGGAGACCCAAGCAGGGCGCCAAGCCGGGAGTTTTGGCGGCGCAACTGAGGGCTGCTGCACTCGCCCACGGCCCAAGAATTGCCGTGCGGGGCGAAGCTGCCGAGTTGAGTTATTCGGCCTTGCTGGTCGATGCCGAACGCCTCGCTGGCGAACTGCTTGACCTTGGCGTTCGTGCCGATGAACCAGTGCTGGTCCAGGTGTCGAATCAAGTATCGGACTTCAGCGCTTTCCTGGGGGTTTGGCTGGCCCAGGCGGTCGTCGTCCCGGTTCACCGAACGAGTCCGCCGGGTGTTATTGCAGCCGTACAAGCCAAGGCTGCTTGCAGATTCAGGCTCGACCTTGAGCGTTCGGAGTGTCTGCCGATTGAGCCACTCGACCGCGCATCAGACCCGGCACCAGACCCGGTACCAGACCCTGCACCCCATACGGCTACCGCCTTGCTGCGCGATGCAGCCCTGGTTATCTTCACCTCGGGGTCGACCGGATCGCCCAAAGGTGTTGTGCTGACCCATGCAGCGTTCGCCGGAAAGCTACGGGAGAACCAGCGAATGTTGAGTTTCGATGCCGATGACAAGGTACTGCTGGTTCTGAACAACACGTTCAGCTTTGGCATCTGGTTGGCATTGCTGACGTTCTTGGCAGGCGGCACGCTGGTTGTTCGCTCACGATTTTCGGTTGCAGATCTTATTCAAACGCTCGAGACGGAAAAGATTACTCGCCTGGGGGTAGTACCAACCATGATCAGAGCTTTATTTGCATCGCGCAGTACAGCGGCAGGGACTCAGGCACAAACCGAAATATTGCCGAGCGCTCATCTGCGCGATGTGCTGATCGGTGGGGAACCTTTGAGCGCCGAGTTGTCCGTGTCACTGCGTCGGTTCATTGCGCCAGCGCAGCTCTATGACATCTACGGACTCACCGAAACGTCAACCAGCGATTTTGTATTGTTGCCGAAGGACTACCCACACCATCCAGGCTCGATCGGTCGCGCAGCGAATCGAGTCGAATATCGAATTGTTGGTGAGCGAGGTCAGGCTTTACCCTCGGGTAGCAGTGGTGAGCTCGAACTGCGCACGCCCTTCATCATGGCGGGCTATCTGGGCGATGAGGCGCTGACCCAGCAAGCGTTTCGCGACGGCTGGTTCAAGACCGGCGATCTGGCCGTCGCCGACGCGGCCGGGTTTGTCTCGATCGTCGGTCGGCTGAAGGAATTGATCGTCCGTGGCGGCAACAAAATCACGCCCCTGGAAGTCGAACGGGCACTCATGCAATGCCCGGGCGTCGCGGCCGCCCTGGTCGTCGGCTTACCGGACCCGGTACTGGGCGAACGAATCCATGCACTGTTAATTACGGCCACGGGCAACCAGCTTGATGCCGTCGCAATTAAATCAGCGCTGCTCGGCAATCTTGAGAAATACAAGCATCCCGACGTCTATTATCTTGGCCAGGAGTTGCCGACCGGGCGCACCGGCAAGGTTGATCGCGGACAACTCGCCAACTTGCTGAAGGCTGGCACCTTCGCCACCTGGAGTCAGTTATGAATGATCCCCTGCCCTACCAAACCATTTCCTATGAACTTGAACATGGCCTTGCCCATATCCAGTTGGCCAGGCCGGAGCGGCTGAACGCGCTTTCCAAGCCAATGCTCATGGAAATCAATGCGGCCATGGATCTTGCCGAGGCTGATGCCACTGTGCGCGTTATCGTCCTGAGCGGTGCCGGCAAAGGTTTTTCGTCCGGCTTTGATCTGAAGGATCAGATGCAGAGTAATCCGCAAGGCGCGCAGGTCTGGCGCGATATTCTCGATCTGGATTTCGAAACCACCATGCGCTTCTGGCGGTCACCTAAGCCCACCATAGCCGCAGTGCATGGCCCGTGTATCGCCGGCGCATTCGAAATGGCACTGGCCTGCGACATCACCATTGCGTCTCAGGATGCGGTATTCGGTGAACCGGAGTTGCGTTTCGGCGCTGGCATCGTGACCTTGCTGCTACCGTGGATCACTTCGCCGAAACATGCCAAGCGAATTATCTTGAGCGGACAGGACAAGATCGGTGCCGAACTTGCGATGCAGATGGGCTTGGTCAGCGAGGTCGTAGCCCCTGGCCAACACCTGACTACGGCATTGAAAGTCGCGCGCAATATCGCAAAAATGGACGCCAATCTGGTACAACAAACCAAGAAGGCCCTTCAGCGAAGCTACGATATTCAAGGCATTGAATCCGCGCTCGCCGCCGCGCTGGATATCGATCACAGCATCGAGTCGCATGGCTCACCGGACAAAGTTCAGTTCATGAATATCGCACGCGCTGACGGCTTGAAGGCAGCACTGGCTTGGCGCGAGCGCCGCTTTGAGAGAGAGTAAACCGGCCAACGTTTCAGTCTCGCCTATTGCCCGATCTCGTCGATCGCCCGATCTGGTCTATTGTCCAGTCTTGCCAATCGCCACCGGTCGCACCGGCGACCCCGCTGAACCCCGCTCCAGCAGCGGCAACACCATCGTGCAGGACGTCCAGACGCGATCTCGGGCCATGTCTGCCAGCTTGACGTTTTCGAGATGATGCACACCACTTTGAGTCAGCATGTGGTGATGCACGGCAAACGGTAGCCCAGCAGGCACACCGGCTGCGGGTGCCGCCTTGCCGGCCAACATACCGTCGGGAACCGGATCAATAAATGGCGTATCAAGCCCGACCGCGACGATCCGTTTTTTGCCAAGATACTGGGCGGCGTCGTAGGACAGCCCCGGTGCCATCGCGTAATAGGTCTTGTTGGTGTCCGGGTCCTGCCAGCCATCGCTCCAGCCGGTGTACACATAAACCACATCGCCCGGCTGAATGCCGCGCTTGGCCAAGCCTTGCGCCTTCAACATGGATTGAATATGGGCAGCGGTGACGAGTTCACCGGCCTTCATCGCAGTACCACCGCCGACAAACTTCTTGGCATCCAGCAACACGGCTGAGGTGACGATGGGTGGAATCTTCTCAACCCCGAGTTTCAGCAACGGCGAGTCGGCGGTTGGCTTGACATCTTTGGCCGGCATGCCGCCATAGTAGATCGCGTCGTCGGCCGGGAATGCGGCCTTGCCGTCCCAGGGACTTTTCAAAACCGCAAAATGACCGAGCGCATCAATTTGTGTGCCTTGCTGATTCGGCTCGGCACCGTCATTCAAGGTCTCGCCGTTGAAGGCATGTGCCGTGCCTGGAATTCCGCCAATCGGCTTCGGCTTGACCGTATACGGCCCGCTAAACGGACTCTTGGGCATGGTGTTCGAACGCTCATGGGACACTTCGTAAGACTTCGCGCCGGGTTGCGCGAGATGCCAGGCGCACCGCCCCCAAGTTCCAGCACCCTGGGTGTTACCCATGCCCTTTTGGTCGCCTTCCGACCAGGGCGGTGAAGGCACTTTTTTGCCGCTGGCAGTCAACAACCCAGGCGGTTCAGCGGCCAGCGCGGCAGCGGGCAACACGACGGCGGGCAACACCAGCCAGGCGAGCGCAGTGGCTGCGGCCGCCGCCAGGTGAGTGCGAATGCGAATGCGAGCGCGAAGGTCACCAAAGTTATTTTGACGCCGACCGTGCTTCTGATTAACGTGAATCGCTTTTGTCATGATGTTGCGCTCCTTGAAGGGCGTCGGGGTTAAGCGAGCAGTCTATCCCAAGCAAATTATTCATAGCAGGGGTCGTACTTTCATTGCCGCTTGCTGGCTCGATAGTTATCCCGAAAGTGGGCTGGCACCCGCTCGTCATTGCCCAACGCGACGCGCCGTACCTCAGGCGTGTCGGTCGGCGCATGTCCGACGCCTAACGCCGACGCACGCGGCACCGGACCGGCCACTACGCGACTGCTCAAGCGACCCAGGCCGGTGATTTCAAGCTCGATCTGGTCGCCCACATCCAGTGGTCGCGAGTGACAGGGTGTGCCCGTCAACACCACATCGCCTGGCGACAGGGTAATGTGGCGCGCGATATCGGCAACCAGATAGTGCGGACCCCAGACCATTTCATCGCCGATCTTCGCTTCCTGCACCAACAGGCCATTGCGGTAGGTGCGCAGCGTCTGCTCATAAATGTTGATGCCGCTGACCAGCCCGGGCCCAATGGGCAGCAGGCCATCGGCACCTTTGACGCGCAGCATCGAGCCTTGATCGGTATCGCGAAAGTCCTGCAATCCCATGTCGAGCGCTGGCGCAAAACCGGCCATGTAATCCCAGGCTTCACCGGGCGTTACGTTGCGGCAGGTACGGCCGATGATGACGGCAAACTCGCCCTCGTAGTTCATATAATGGCAGTCGGCCGGCTTGACCAATTCGCCGCCGTGACCGTTCATGGCCGTGATCGGTTTGGTGAAGTAGGTTGGGGTCGGCGTCGGCTTGGCCAACTGGCGCGACTCCAAACCGCGCGAGCTGTAGCCCAGATGCACACAAATGATCTTGGTCGGCGCACACGGCGGCAGGTGCTGCACCTCGTTGACTGCGACGCTTCGACCATCGTCGAGCAGCAGCAGGCCATCATCGCGCATCGTGCCCCAATAAACACTACCGCCCCACACGAAATGGCGTCGCTCGATGCGCGGGCCGCGCATAACGCGTGGCAGCTCGGCGAGCGGAAATTCGATTTGCTTCATGACGCCTCCAAAGTGTCGAACCAAATATGTATATTGCCAGTGCCGCGCGCGTTCTCGTATTCGGATAACGGAGTGCCTTTGTAGCGCGCAACTTGGCCGCCCAGCGCACCGAGCATCTGCAGATAATGCGCGCCGAAGGCCTCCCAGAATATCCTTCGGTACTCTTGATCCCAGCGATCGAGAATCAGATCGTGGCGACCCTGAATCATCAGCTCAATCGCCGCC
>JANORY010000163.1:0-5184 GCA_031415535.1 Burkholderiales bacterium
GAGCTTGGCTTTCCCTGGTCCACGATCGATCCCTTTCTGTTTTGCGTCTATCACGATGACGCCTACCCGGCGGGTGATGAACACATGGGACCGGCTGCGTCGTTGTCCGGACGCGATCTTGGCCAGGATTTCGCCGGCAAGGACGGCTGGCGCATGTATCACGGTCGCAGCGTACCCGGCTTCCCGGCCCATCCGCATCGCGGTTTCGAGACCGTCACGATTGTTCGCCGTGGCCTCATTGATCATTCGGATTCTCTGGGAGCGACCGCCCGATTTGGCGGCGGTGATGTTCAGTGGCTGACCGCTGGCCGGGGGATCGTGCATGCTGAGATGTTTCCTCTCGTCTCACGCACGGGCGGTAATCCGCTCGAGCTGTTCCAGATCTGGCTGAACCTGCCGGCGCGTGACAAGATGGTTGAGCCGCATTTCACGATGTTCTGGTCTGAAGAGGTTCCCCGCACGATGTTTGTCGACCAGCAGGGCGCAAGCACCGAGCTCGTCTGCATCGCCGGTCGACTGGCCCAATTGACACCGTTGTCACCGCCGCCAAACTCCTGGGCGGCGCGTGAGGAATCCGACCTTGCGATCTGGACCATCAAGATGAGTCCAGGCGCGCGCTGGCAACTGCCAATCGCCAAAGACACCAACACCCGACGCAACCTCTATTTGTTCAAGGGCCAGAGTGTTTCAATTGACGGCGTGCCAGTGCCTGGCCCGGCGCGCATCGAGCTGCGTGCGGACCGCGAGGTCACACTCGATAACAGCTCACAAGTCGCTGAACTGCTGGTGCTGCAAGGTCGCCCGCTGGCCGAACCGGTGGCGCAGCATGGTCCTTTTGTGATGAACAGCCGCGAAGAGATACAGCAAGCGTTCGCCGACTATCAACGGACCCAGTTCGGCGGCTGGCCGTTTGCCAATGAAGCGCCGGTGCATCCTCGCGAACGCGGCAGATTTGCGCGCCATGCCGATGGACGAGTGCAGGAGCGGTCGTGAATTGACCGACCCGCGGAATCAGCAGGGATTAGTTGCGAAGTGACGCGTGCGGTGATCGGTGGCAGGTCGCCGGAAGCTTTCCGGATATGGTGTACGCTGTCGTCAGAAAGGGGTCAACATGATTCTCAAGTTACATCACAATGCCTACCGTTGCCGCGATTCAGAGGAAACCCGGTGTTTTTATGAAGATTTTCTGGGCCTGCCGCTCGCCAATGCGTTTGAGTTGACAGAGTCCAAGACTGGCCGGTCGATTCGGGTGCTGCATTCTTTTTACCGTCTCGACGATGGCTCTTTTCTGGCTTTCTTCGATGTTCCCGATACGCCGTTTGAATTCAAAGCGCAGCATGACTTCGATCTGCACATTGCGCTGGAAGTTGCGCCTGAAGTGCTGCCTGTCATGCTGGCAAAGGGTAAATCATTGGCGATGGAGGCGCGTGGTGTAGCCGATCACGGTGCCATGCATTCCATCTATTTTCGTGACCCAAACGGTTATGTCATCGAGCTGACCGCAAAGACCGACATTCATGACGACGACATGGATCCGCGACGCAACCGTGCGCGCGAGCGCTTGCGTAGCTGGACGACTGCCAAGCTAGCGCTTGTAACCACGGCTGGTTTGTGACCAAGCGCTTGGTGACCAAGTAAGACTAAGCAATACCTATTTTCTGGACTAAAAAACGTTTAATGCGCCGCACCGCCAGTATCGATCTTCCTCCTGCCGCAAGTAATACCGAAAGTACTCCGAAGCCCAGTCGCAGTGACTGGCAAACCATCGGTCAGTTGCTGCCTTATCTTTGGCCGTTTCGCTGGCGAGTACTGGCGGCGCTAGCGTTTCTGGTCGCCGCCAAGATGTCGAATATTGGCGTACCGGTGGTGCTCAAGCATATAGTCGATGGTCTGACCGCAGCGGGTGCTGGCTCAGCTACATCAACCGCAACCGGCGCGGTCGTGGGTGCAAGCAGTGCGGTGTTGGTCGTGCCGATCGCCCTGATCCTGGGTTATGGCCTGTTACGTCTGTCGACGACCATTTTTACCGAGCTGCGCGAGGCAGTGTTCGCCAAGGTCACGCAACGAACCGTTCGCACGGTCTCGTTGAAGGTGTTTGAGCACTTGCACGCGCTATCGCTGCGGTTTCACCTGGAACGACAGACCGGCGGCTTGACGCGCGATATCGAGCGTGGCTCGCGCGGCATTTCTTCTCTGGTGTCTTACACGCTCTACAGCATTTTGCCGACGATTATTGAAATTGCGCTGGTGATGACCTACCTGGTAATCAACTACGACCCGTGGTTTGCCTGGATCACGCTTGCCGCCCTGACCCTGTACATTGTCTTCACGGTGTCGATTACCGAATGGCGCACCGGCTTTCGACGCTCAATGAATGAACTGGACTCGAAAGCTAATGTTCGGGCGATCGATTCCCTGTTGAATTACGAAACCGTCAAGTACTTCAACAATGAGAAGTACGAGTCCCAGCGCTACGACGACAGCATGCAGCGCTGGGAACGAGCTGCGGTCAAGAGCCAAACCTCCTTGTCGGTACTCAACATTGGGCAGTCGGCGATTATCGCCGTGGCCGTGACTTTGATGGTCTGGCGCGCGACCGTCGGTGTCGTCGAAGGCCGTATGACTCTGGGCGATCTGGTGCTGGTCAACGCGTTTATGATCCAACTTTATATCCCGTTGAATTTCCTGGGTGTGCTGTACCGCGAAATCAAGCAAAGCCTGACCGACATGGAGCGGCTATTCACGCTGCTCGATGCGAACCGCGAGATTGCCGATTCGCCGAACGCAACGCCGCTGAGCTTTCGATCGGCAATGCCTGGGGACGGCGCAACTTCGGGCGCCTTCGGGCCGGAGATACGCTTTGAGAATGTGCATTTCGCCTACCAGAAAGATCGGCCGATTCTCGAAGGTGTTGATTTCAGGATCGCTCCAGGAACCACCACCGCCGTGGTCGGTGCCAGCGGTGTCGGCAAATCAACCCTGTCGCGGCTATTGTTTCGGTTTTACGATGTTGACTCAGGACGATTGTTGATCGATGGCCAGGACATTCGCACCGTAACACAGGCCAGTCTTCGGACGGCGGTCGGCATCGTTCCGCAAGACACCGTTCTTTTTAACGATACGTTGCGCTACAACCTGGCCTACGGACGACCCGGCGCGACCGAGGCGCAGATTGATCAGGCCGTACGGGCGTCGCAGCTCGACGGTTTTATTGCCTCGTTACCAGCAGGTTTCGAGTCTTCGGTCGGTGAGCGCGGCTTGAAGTTATCCGGCGGTGAGAAGCAACGAGTTGCGATCGCGCGCATGTTGCTGAAAAATCCGCCGATCTTGATTCTCGATGAAGCAACCTCGGCGCTTGACTCGCGCAACGAGCAGGCGATTCAAGGCGCGCTGCGCCTGTTGGCCGCACGCCGTACCACCTTGGTCATTGCGCACCGTCTGTCGACGATCGCCGACGCCGATCAGATTCTGGTCATGGACCAGGGCAAGATTGCCGAACGCGGTACGCATGAGTCTTTGCTGGCGCTCAATGGCCTGTATGCGCAGATGTGGGCGGCGCAAGCCGATCAAACCGACCTGGAATCGATCGCAACGTGAACGCCCGGCTCCGATATCTGGCCTTTGTTGCCACCTGCGGCCTGGCGTTGGCGTCCTGCCAGGCGCTGAGTCCGGGCGCTGCGAGTCCAGCGCGCGGCGACATGACACGCGTGTTCTCGGTCAGCGAAGGTGCCAATTCAGGTCTGCAGCAGCGCGCAGCCGCGATGAATCTGACCCGTATCGCCTTTGGCTCTTGTGCCGATCAGGAACGACCACAGCCGATCTGGGAGGCGATCCTGGCGTATGAACCACAGCTCTTTATCTTTGCCGGCGACAACGTCTATGGCGATCAGCGCGGTGGCCGATATGTCCCGGAGAATCAACTCATCGACAGTTTGACGGAGGCCTACCAAAACGCCACTGCCATTCCGGGTCTGATCAAACTGCGCAATAGCGTTCCGTACCTGGCGACTTGGGATGACCATGACTACGGCAAGAATGACGCCGGGTTGGAACTGCCGCACAAGAAAATTTCGCAGCAGTTATTTCTCGACTTTTGGGCAGTGCCAAAATCCGACCCACGACACACGCGTGAGGGCATCTACAGCGCTCAGTTGTTCGGCGCGCCTGGCAAACGTGTACAGGTCATCTTGTTGGATACCCGCTACTTTCGCTCGCCCTTGAACACCGTTGCGGTGCGCTTGCCGGGGGTCGGGCCCTACTTGCCCGATTCTGATACCCGCAAAACAATGCTGGGCGAGACACAATGGGCGTGGTTGCGTGAACAACTGAAGCAACCTGCCGAGCTGCGCTTGCTGGTCACCTCGATCCAGGCCTTGGCCCAAGGCCACGGCTGGGAGACCTGGGCAAATTTTCCTCACGAGCGCCAGCGGCTGTTCGATCTGGTGCGCGAGACGCGGGCGCGGGGCGTGGTTTTGCTGTCGGGTGATCGACATATCGCGGCGCTCTATCGTGAGCCGGCAGGTACTGCCTACCCGCTGGTCGAGGTAACGTCGAGCGGACTCACCAAGTCGTTCGCAAATAACCGTGAGCCGGGCGCGAACCGTCTCGGCGACACCTATGGCCAGCCCAACTTTGGTGCGCTCGATATTGATTGGCTAAACGGCACGCTCGATCTGACGATTCGCGCGGTCAATGGTGAAGTCGTGCGTCAGCTCAAGCTGCAGCTCGACGAATTGAGCAGCAGCCCCTGAGCGGCTCCTGCTGAGGTGTTTTGACGCTAGTTTATTGACGATCGTTTTTTTAACGCTAGTTACCAGGCGGCTTTGGTGCCGGCATGACCATCTGCGTTTGGGTAACCACCGCACACAACTTGCCATCTTCGCGCCGAATCTGGGTCTGCCAGACCTGCGTGTTGCGTCCCCTATGAAAGGGCGTGGTCTCGGCAATGATTCGGGTGCCGATCGTCGCACCATTCAGAAAATTGGTCTTTGATTCAATCGTTACAGTTCGGCTGCCGTGCGGCATATTGACAATCGTCGCTACCGCGCCCAGGGTATCGGCAAACGCCATGTAAGCGCCGCCGTGCATGACTTCGCCGCCGGTGCACAGGCTCGCCTTGACTACCAGAGAGGCGACCACGCGATCCAGTGTAACTTCCTCAAGCGTCATGCCCAGCACCCCTGG
>JANORY010000164.1:0-2461 GCA_031415535.1 Burkholderiales bacterium
GCCGTTTTCGGCCAATACCGGTTACTACTCCAAGGCCGAACAAGCATTTCGATTTAAGTACAGCCACTGCGTATCGTGCAGGCTTTTTGCCTACAGGAGACACGCGGTTGCCCGACGGAGAATCGAGATGTATCAGTACCGAGAGGTGCTCGCGCGATTGCGCGCGGGCGATATCGACCGCGAGTTGGCGCGCTCAGGCATGATGGGTCGCGAGAAGGTGGCCGCGTTTAGGGCCATCGCCGCCGCGCAGGGCTTGCTGCAGTTGGACCGGGTGCTGCCCGATGAAGCGAGCATCGCCCAGGTGCAGGGCCAGCGTAGGCGCCAATTACCGCTTACTCTGAGACTGCGTTGTCTCAATATTTTCCGCGCCGGCTCATGCTGGGTTTTAGATTGTGGGCCACGCAGATCCGCCGCCACTTGTCGCTGCCATATTTCAATCCTTGCGAAGAATGCAGCAAGACGAATTGCTTCGGATGCCGGCGCACGAACTGCCTAACCGAAGCGTCGAGTGTCCTCCACTTCGTAAACCAGTCGCGCGATTCCCAGGCCGAGAATCAGCACGGTCAGGTACACGGCCACTGCGCTCGAGCCAAAGAATCGGTTCATGGTTTCCCCGGTACGCTCGGACGCTTAGCGCGCCCTTACAGCCCGACAATAAAAACGCAAATCGTTGATTTTGTCTTCACCAATATAGGGGACGCGACGTACAGCGCTAGCCAAATCCGATCCAGTCTCACCAATTCTGGGGATGCCCAAAAGTGACTTCCGCTGCACGATTGAGTTCGTAGAGAACAACATCTTGGATATCGCCATGGAACTCGAAGCAATGATCAAAGCGGTCCAGAAGCAACTCGGCGTTGAAATCGACGGCAAGCCGGGGCCTGAAACCTGGGGCGCCATCTTCGCCGAAATCGTCAGACCGAAAATCGGCGGCAAGCCACCCGGCGAGGCGCTATCCAAAGTTGACGATCGCAGCGAGAAGAACATTGCAACACTGCTCGAAGAAGTAAGACCCATCGCTAGGGCTCTGGTCCAGAAGGCGGATTCCGCCGGGATTCAGATAAAAATCATTGGCGGAACCAGAACATTTGCCGAACAGGACGCGCTGTTTGCGAAGGGACGAACGGCGCCCGGTCCAGTGGTGACAAACGCCAAGGCGGGTCAGTCCAATCACAATTTCGGCATCGCATTCGACATCGGAGTGTTCTCGGGCTCCAAATACCTCGGGGATTCGCCCAAGTACAAAGCGGTCGGTGCGCTTGGCATCGATCTTGGACTCGACTGGGGCGGTAACTGGACTTCGCTGAAAGACGAGCCGCATTTTCAACTGAGGCCGGTGTGGGCCAGGGACTTGACCGAAAGTCAGATGCTGGCGGAACTGCGGCGCCGGGTACGCGATGACGAATCGGCATTCGGTTAATTGCTCGCGTGCTCGTCTCGCACGGCTCGTTCACAGAAATCTGGTTTTGGAAACACGCACTTCGTAAGCATGGAAGCTAACCTGAACGGAGTCTTTGATGCGCAATTCAATCTGTGTTTTGGCGATCATCACGGCGCTGCACATCAGCGGATGCGCGGTGGTGCCGCCCGAAAGCGTAAAGCTGTCGTCAATCGTCGGCCAGGACATCGGCGAGTTGAGCAAGAACCATCTGGCCTATGTCGACGCATACTATGATCGGATTGAAGCGCAGTTGAACCGCGCAATCGACCAGATCTACGCGCCCGACTTGATCTCGGCGGCGTTGCGCGGCCAGTCCGGCGAACTTCTGTTTAAGCGGTTGGAGGCCGGCAAGGCCGGCGGCGACACTGCGAACGACGCGGTCGTCTTCGCCAGCCGGTTCTTGACGAACGTGCGCAACAAGGTCGAGGGGCAACGCGCGGCGGATCTGAAGCCAATCCGCGATGCGCGTAAGGTTGCACGCGCTGAGCTCGAGGCCGCGTATGCGCAGGTCGTTCGCGGCAACGCGACGATTACCGCTTATCTTGCTTCGGTGGCCAAGGTCAAGGAAGCGCAGGACGACCTGTTCAAGATTGTCGGCCTGCAAGGGCTGCCGGACAAGACCGCAGCAACGCTGGCCGGCTTCTCGGATCAGGTCGATTCCCTGGTAAACGACGCGAAGGAAAAAGACGCCAAGTTCGACGAACTGCAGCGACGGTTGCGCGAAGCGGTCGACAAGCTGCGAGACAAATAGGAGGCTGCGATGGCGACGAAAGAAGAGCTCGAGGAATTTGATGCGCTTTTTGCCGAAGACGTGAAGCTGGTCGACGATGCGCTGAAAGGCCGCTATAAAAAGGAATACAAGGAGCTATTGGGCCTCTCCCAGGAGGCTTTGAAGGTCGGAAACCTAAAGACGACGCCGATTGAGGACTACTCAAATCTCATCGGACTGGTCGAGAAAGCGTCGGCTCAGAATCTTTCGCAAGCGGCGCTGAAGGAGCGGATTCTGGCGTTGGGCACGAC
>JANORY010000165.1:0-15867 GCA_031415535.1 Burkholderiales bacterium
GTGACTCCGTCAAAGTGACCGCTCGGCAAAACGGTGGCTGGCGTTTTGCGGTACTTGAGGCCCGGATTTCGACGCTGGAAGATGTCCAAGCCCTCGCCCGGCAGCTTGAGGCAATGCCCGATAAGGAGCGCTGTGTCCTCAAGCTAGGGCTGGTCGGCACCCTCAGTATTCAATTGCAGGCTCAACTCGAAGCGATCGAGGAACGCGCCCATGATTTGTTCGCGGCGGTCGTGAGATCGACCAGCCGCTCCGATCTCGTGGTCATTCCGGACGATGCGGACTTCGAGGGGCTTGCGCTGGCCGGTTTTGCGGCGGTCGCACTGGCCAAACTGCGGCAGCAAGCACAAGGACAAGGTGCCGAGCGCGAACAAGCCGCCGACGCACTTGGCCTGTTGGTTCGCCTGATGGGACAAGCGGCGTGAGAATCGATCGCGTGCGCTTGAAAAATTTCAGCGGTGTCAGCGACGCCGAAGTGCGCTTCGCGCCGGTTGGCGTGACGATTGTTCATGGCCCGAATGAAGCCGGAAAATCAACCCTGATGCACGGCATCAACGTCTTGTTCGATTTCCGTGACGACAGCCGACACGAAGACGTCCGCAACACCAAACCGGTGAATCGTGACGTCGGCTCCGAAGTCGAGGCCGATATCGAAATCGGCGCATACAACTTTACCTACTTCAAGCGTTTTCACAAGGAGCGCGAAACCCGACTAACCATCCGGACACCCAGGGCCGAAAACCTCAGCGGTCGCGAGGCCCATGATCGGGTGCTGCAAATCCTTTCCGGCAGTGTCGATACCGCCCTGTGGCGGGCGTTGCGCATCGCTCAAGGCCAGCATCTTAAGATGCCCGAGTTGCACAATCAACCAGCTCTGGCACAAGCGCTTGACCGTGCTGCCGGACAGTCCAAATCCGGTGAACAGGAAGAGGCACTGTTCGAGGCTGCTCAGGCCGAGTACGCACACTACTTTACTGACAAAGGTCGCGAGAAAGAGGATCCGATCGGTCAGGCACGCACGCGTGCGGCTGATGTCACTACCCGACTGTTGAGCCTGCAAGCACAGCTCAAAGACCTTGAGGACGACCTCAATCGATACGCCAATCTCGAGAAGTCGGTTGCGACGCACCAACGCAGTTTTGCCACCTTGCAAGACGCCCGCAAAAAAGCGCAAGCCGATTGGGATGAAGTATCGAAGCTCGCAGTGAACCTGGAACGTGCGAGTTCGGCGCATCAGTTCGCCGTGCAGGCGGCGCAGAACAGCAAAGCGGCCGTCCAGCAGCGGACCGAGCTGATTGCTCGGGTTCGGACCTCGGGCGAAGCGGCCCGCCATGCTTCGGCGTTGCAGGCGAGCGCCACCGGCGCACACAGCGAGGCGGCGCAGCGATTGAACTTCGCCTGTAGCGCCCAAGCGGCGGCTCAAAAGATAGCCAGCCAAAAGGAAGCCGAAGCAGTCATTCGTGAGGCCGACCTCAAGTTTCGCGAAGGCGAGTTCGCACTGGTGTTGTTGCAAGAGCGCCTGACGAATGTCCGCGAAGCCGATGCCGCTGCCGCCAGTGCAACTGCTGTTGTGGCCGCCAGCAAAATCACCGAGAAATTGCGCGCCAGCATTCGCGAGGCGGAACTGGCCCTCAAGACGGCGCAAGGCGTGCTTAATGTCGCGTCCCCACAATTGACGATCAGGGCGCTGCAAGCCATCAGTATCGCCATCAACGGCGCAACGCACAGTCTTGCCACCGGCGAACAGCGCGTCATGGCGGTGAATGAAGTTGTTTGTACAACGCTCGCCCATCTGGCCGAGTTCCGCGTCGAACCGGGTACCAGCGCGCAGGCCTTGCGACAAGCCGTGGCGCAGGCGGAAGGGCTGCTCGCGAAAGCCTGTGCGAAGGCCGGTGTGACCACCGCCGAGCGGGCTGAATCCGCCTGGACTGCGCTTGCCGATGCGAAGCGTACGGTGGCGGAATGCGATCGTATCGCCCGGCAACATTTGCGCGATCTGACCCGCGAAACGCTCGGGCAGCTCGTTGCGACGACCCAGGCAGGGGTGACGGCGTATCTGGGCAATCGATGCTCCGAGCTTGTTGTGTCGTCAAGCGTCGACGAGGCGCGTACCCTGAACGCAACTGCGCTACAAGCGGCGGCACAGGCCCGACGTGCATTGAGTGAGGCGCAAGCAGCGCTTGTGCCGGTACAGGCTCATCATGCCGAATTTAGCCAGAACCGTGCCGTCAAGGCAGCGTTGCTGGATCAGGCAAACAAAGACCACCATCAGGAAGAGGCGCGCCTGCAGGGCGAGCGCAAGACCCGCGACGACGATTTTCTGAATCGTGTACTTGAAGAATCTCTAGCTGCGGCTGCGGGTGCCGCCGAACACCTGCAGTCCGCGAAAGCCCTGCTGGGTGCTCGTGACCCCGCCTCGGTCAAGGCACTTCTCGACTCGACCGAACCCGCACTAAACCACGCCCGTGAACAATGCGAAGGCCAGGAGGAAAACCTGATTGCACTGCGTACCAAACTCGAACTGGTCGGCGACAAAGGCTTGGCGCAAGCCTTGTCTGAAGCCGAGCGCGTCGCGTTCGAGGCTGGCGACACACTGCAGCGCCTGCTGCGCCGGGCCGGCGCGGCGAAACTGCTATTTGAGCTGTTGCGTACCGAACAGCAAGCCATGCGCCGCGCCTACGTCACGCCGCTACGAGAGGGCATCGAACGGCTGGGGCGCCATGTGTTCGGTCCGAGCCTGCGCGTCGATGTTGACGACCGCCTGCAGGTCACCAGCCGGACCGTCGACGAGGTCACGGTAGCGCTGGAACTACTGAGCACTGGCGCTCGCGAACAGATGGGCTTACTGGTACGGCTGGCGGCGGCCTCGATGGTATCGAAGGACGGTGGCGTGCCGCTGGTACTTGATGACGCATTGGGTGCGACCGATGAAAACCGGATTGAAGCGATGGGCGCTGTACTTCGGATGGCCAGCCTGAATCTGCAAACGATCATCCTAACCTGCTCACCCGAGCGCTATGTTCATGTCGGGGCGCGGGTTTCGGTCACACTTAAGTAGACGGTTCGAACAATCCGACCGACCCGTCGCGACGATCAGCATGCCTTTTCAAGCGGCTAAATTGGCAAGCCAAGGTGCTGCTTTTAATATGTCGACGCCCATCCGATATTCATCCTGGCGCAAATGTCGTACCAGTTGAATCGCCTGGGCATCGGGCCACATCGGCATGAATTTTTTGAATGCAGCGTGCGGATCACTGCCGGCCCACTTGCATTCAATCAAATGAGTCAGCGCGTCATTGTTTGATAGCGCAAAGTCCAGTTCTTTGCCTTCCTTAGTGCGAAGGTAGTGAAGTTCTATAGGCATCGCCTGCGAGTCCTGAAGAAAGTGGACATGCTTGAGCAACATCGCCGCGACCGCATTCTCGAAGCGAGCGCCTTGAGCCTCCGGCGAGTCTCCGCTCACCATGCCGATATCAAAGAAATAGACTTTCGGGGCCTGTAATAGTGAGCGCGCAATGTTGCGATGCCAAGGCTGTACGGTGAACACAATGTAGAGCGCCCGCAGGATGTCAATAAAACGTTTCACAGTGGGCTGCGAAATTCCCAGATCTCGCCCAATCGAAGCGAGTGACAAGGGCGATCCAACCCGGCTGCGCAGTAACTCCAAAAGCACCCGCATCGAGCCAACTTCATGAAGTCGGGAGAATTCCAAAATATCTTCGCGCACCAAACCGTTTGCGTATTGAGCGCGCCAGCGCCGCGCCTGGACATCATCGAGTAGCAGGCAAGGCTCCGGAAAGCCACCGCGATCCAGCAAATGCGCAAGGGCTTCGTCCGAAGACTTTTATAATAAGTCGGTTACTTTAGACGATTCGATTCGCAACCCGCCCTGTTAGCGCTAGCACCCTGAGGAGCAGCACTTTGAACGAATCCGATCTGGTTGAAAAAATCGCCACCTATTTTTTTCGTCTGGCCAATCCGCCAAGGGCGGACATTGAGCAACTCGTGGCGCAGGGCAAGCACCGATCGCTCGAAGCGGGCGCCTGTTTTTGCAGCTTGGGTCAAAAACTCCAAGAGGTCGCGTTTATCAAGAGCGGTATCGTGCGCTACTTTGTCACGTTAGCCGACGGCGAAGAAGCCAGCAAGGATTTCAGCGTTGCAGGAACTTTTACGCTGTCCTTCGGCAGCGCGGTGGCGCGCCAGCCAGCGCAAGTTGCGGTAGCGGCCGTGGTAGCCACCGAACTGGTCGTCTGGCCCTACCCCGTGCTGCTGGAACTATACGAGTCGAACGCGGAGTGGCAAAAGCTCGGCCGTCGAATTGCGGAATTGCTGTACATCCGTAAGGAGCAGCGTGAACTGTCGTTTCTGCTGCAGGACGCGCCAACCCGATACTTGAAGTTCTGCGAACAATTCGGCCCGTTTATGGCGCAGATACCGCAGTACTACATCGCGTCTTATCTCGGCATTCGGCCGCAGTCGTTGTCGCGCCTCAGAAAGAACTTAGCGTAGAGTTTTTTAGCTGCTTCTAGCAAGTTGTTAACCTGGGTGAATGACGGCCGACGACCGACCCGTCAGACTCGATTCTGAGTTAAAACCACTGAAGGGGTCACCATGAAGCTCGCATTCCGACCACTGTTATTACCGTTGCTATTGACAAGCGTTGTCCTCGCTGGTGCCGTCACCGCGTTGGCCGCAACGTTTTTTATTGCGCCACTTGAGCCGGCGACGGTGCGGACCGGTGCTGCGCCACCCGCTCAGTACATCGCCTTGCGCCCGGCACCAGGCAGTCCCGCCAGCGGATTAAGTGTTACGCGCATTGGCCATGCCTCGGTACTGCTGGACTTTGGCAATGCCAAGGTCTTGACCGATCCCTGGTTCAGTGAAAAGAATCATTACCACCAAGGCGAGCCACTGGCGATGTCGATCGAGCAACTTCCGAAACTGGCCGCCATTGTGGCGAGCCATGCGCACTATGATCATTTCGACATCAAAAGCATGCAGCGTTATCCGGACAAGGCGGTGCCGTTTCTGGTGGGACCGGACATGGTTGACGCGGCGCGCGCCGCCGGTTTCAACAACGTGCGCGAGCTGCGCCCATGGGAGGCGGTCACCATCGGTGCCCTGACCATCACGGCAGCACCGGCGGCCCACAAGGTGCCTGAAATCACTTTTGTCATTCAGGCGAACGGCGCAACGGTCTATTTTGGCGGGGACTCAAAACTGATTCCCGAACTGCGTGAATTGCCCAAGCGATTCCCGTCCATCCAATTGGCTTTGCTGTCGGTCAATGGACTTCGGGTGCTGGGCGAGCAAGTGGTCATGAATCCGGAGGAGGCTGCCGAACTGGCGGGACTGCTCGGTGCCGAAGTCGCCGTGCCGATGCACTACCGATTCAAGGGCAGTTGGTTTACCGACAGCTTCATCCTGGGCTATAACGGAACACCCGAACGTTTCCTGGAAGCGGTCAAGAAGACCGCTCGAAACACCCAGGCGCGGATGCTCGAAACCGGCGAAGTCTTGCACTTGACTCGCTAAGGATCAAACCGGCACCAACAGGGCACCCTGATCAATCACCCGGTTGCGACCGCCATTTTTGGCCCGATAAAGTCGCTCATCCGCCATTTTGATCAGCGTATCCAGCGTACCTTGACCAGGATCTTGGGCCACACCAATGCTGACGGTGACCGCTACCACCACGTCGCCCTGTCGGTAAGGGTTATCGGCGAGATGCAAGCGAATCCGCTCTGCCAAACCGGTAGCATCTTGCAATGCCGATTTCGATAACAAGATACAAAACTCTTCGCCGCCATAACGACCGATCACGGCGTCGTCACCCCGGACGACTTCGCGAATGCAGTCAACACAATGTTTGAGCACCGAATCACCGACCAGGTGTCCCCACTGGTCATTGACCTTTTTGAAATGATCAACGTCAATCAGCAGCACCGTGGCTGAGTTCGATTGATTCTCGGCTCGCCGGTCTAGTATCTGTTCGCCGGCCTCGAACAGATATCGGCGCGAGTGCGCGCCGGTGAGCACGTCCAGGTCCGCCGCGTTGCGCAGTTTTGCGGCCAGCCGCGCGTGAATGATACTGGTCACGCACGCGTACAGCAGAATCGGATAGACCGCCCAGATGATCAAGCGAATTCGATAGCCGACACTCACTACCGGCGCGAGACTCATATGCGGATCGAGGCCCGGCTGAAACAAGGTCAGCATGCGCGGCAGCATTGCAACGACGCTTAACCCAACAAGCCCCAAGGCCACCCAACGCAAGCCCGGTGCCTGCGGATCGCGGCTGCGCGCGATACTAACGATCGCCAGCAACGCCACGCTGAATTGACAAATATTGTTCCAATTGCGCGCGGCCCCGACACTCGAACACAGCGCATAACCCACCACACAGATCAGGGCGGACAGCATACAGATCGAGGGCTGGAAGTTCGGGCGATAGACAACGATCAGGCAAAATGCACCCGCCATAAAACTGGCCGAGGCAGCCATGATCGCCAAATTGTTGTACTGCGATAAAGGGTCGTCATACACAATGACCAGTATTCCGAGCGACACCGCGTTCAGGGCCACCGCACAGGCAAGCGTGTAAAGAACCTGCCGATAGGTCCTGCCAGACGAGGCTTGAAGCAACAACATCGCGGTGATGACACACGATACCAGTCCGCCCATAGCCAGGATGGTGCGCGGCTCGAACGCGTCAAAGAAGAGGTTTGGTATTGCCATATGAACCAAGTTTGGTCGAAATAGGCGATTCAGGCGTACTTATCTCGCTTATCAGCCGACGAGTACGCTGACGGTACGGACGAGTGGTCTCAATCCGTATTAAAACGAAAGACTCGCGCGACGACCCTATGCGCTGCGCTTACCTCGGAGTCTGAAACATCACTCGTTGCGCACCGGATTACTCAACACGCCGATCTTCTCGATTTCAATGTCAATCGTATCGCCTTGCTTCATAAACACCGGCGGCTTGCGTGCCCAACCGACCCCGGCCGGGGTACCCATCACAATCACGTCACCCGCGTCCAGGGTCATGCATTCGCTGAGCAAGAAAATGGCGTTGACGACATCGCACATCATCAGCGAGGTGTTCGCGTTCTGCATCACCTGGCCGTTTAATCGGCTCTGAATTGACAGACCCGCCGCACCCGGCGGCAATTCATCCGGCGTGACCATCCACGGCCCGAACGGGCCGCTACCGTCGAAGTTCTTGCCGACCGTCCACTGCGTGGTGCGCCGTTGATAGTCGCGCACTGACACATCGTTAAAACAACTGTAGCCAGCGACATGTTCAAGTGCTGCGGCCTTGCTGATGTGTCGGCCGCCCTTGCCGATGATGACGGCCAATTCGGCCTCGTAGTCGAGCTTCTCGGAAACGCGTGGCCGAATTACCGGATCGCCGGCGGCGATCAGTGAAGTCGCCGTGCGCAGAAAAAATGCCGGATACTCGGGCGGTGGATGTCCGCCTTCCATCGCATGGTCGTAGTAGTTCAAGCCCAGGCAAATGATCTTGCCGGGATTCGGAATCAGCGGCGCGTAGTTCAAGCCTTGCAAGGGTCGACGGGCTTCTGTACTGGCCGATTGCAACACCGCGCCCAGCGCAGCCAGATAGGACGGGCCACTGTGCAAGCCGCTGCGCAAATCGATGGTCAATTTCGGATTCGCCTTTTGCACATCGATGACCTGATCACCGTCGATCAATCCGACGCGCACACTACCTTCTACTCGAAAACTGACGATTCTCATGATGTTTCCCTTCGATTAACCAGCCACCAAGCCAGCAGCCTTGATTCCGGCTGCGCAGATTTCTTCATCCTCGTCACCGGTGCCGCCACTGGCCCCCGCTGCCCCCAGGATGTTACCGGCAGCATCCTTGATCAACACTGCACCGGTCTGCGCCAAGAATCGGCCCTGCGATGATGCCGCCAAGCTAACGAAAAAATTCGGATTGTCTTTGGCTCGCTCGAACAACACGCGACTGGATGCACCCATGCCAACCGAGGCCCAGGCCTTGCCGAGCGAGATCTCGAAGCGAAACATGGTGGCGTTGTCGTCGCGCTGAAAGGCTTTGATATTTCCGCCGTCATCGACCACGGTGACGCCCATCGGCTTGAAGCCGCGTGCCTTGGAATGCTTGAGCGCTGCATCGATAATCTGGTTGGCCTGGGCCAAGGTAAGTCGCGACATGGTTCTAACTCCTCAAATTGCAATTCGTCATCTGCTCAAAAATCGTTCGATCACTTCGGCGAGACGCTCGGGTTGGTCGTGATGGACATTATGTCCGGCATCGTCTATGTGCTCGATTTGCAGTATTTCATAGGCGGCAGATCGGTTATCGAACTCTTGCGGCTGGCCGGCAAATCGCGCCATCAACCCCGATTGTGCGCCGTCAATCCACAGCACCGACGCAGTCGTTTGCCGCCAGCAAGCAATCATGTCCTCCGGCGTAAAGGGCGATGGATTGATGCGCTTGTGTGCCGGGTCGGCACGCCGCTCGACGCTGCCATCGGCCAGCGCCTGACCCCAATGCTGCACCAGGAATCGTGCTCGCTCATCAGTCAACCGCTGGTTCTCGGATTGCATACGCAGTGCGAACTCATCGAAGTCAAGGTACGGGCGTTGCGCGGTGTCATCATGCAATTGCGCCAGCCATTTAGCCACTCGCCTGGGTGCCGGGTCTTGGCGCATGACCGACGGGCCGAAGCCGTCGACATTCACAAAATGACTGACGCGATCCGGCCGTACGCCGGCGTAGATCGCTGCCACCTGCGCACCCAGGCTATGTGCCACCACCCGCGCCGGGCCTTCGGGAAAATAGTGCTCGAGCAAAAAATCGAGATCGCCCAGTAGATCAGGGAACCAGTAGCTGTCGGAACCGCTCCAGGCACTGAGCCCATTGCCGCGCCAATCGGGGGCCACCACAAACCAGTCGCGGCGAAGCGCGTCGACGGTGAATTGCCAGGATGCCGAAACGTCCTGAAAGCCATGCAGAAAAACGATGCAAGGACTCAGGCGACTACCCCAGGTGCGGCAGTGGTATTTGAGCCCGCGGATATCTACGTACTCGGACTGACTGGTTTTCACGCAACGACTCCCATCTCACCTATTGCCACTTTCATATTTCCCTTTCTAATTCCCTCATTCCCATTTTCTCTTCGCACTTACCACTTCTTCGATCGTGCCTAAACCGCAATGCTGGGTCGACGCCCTGGCATATTTCAGGACTTCGCGGTCACCGCCATCGCCGCCCCGAACCCGGACGCCCAAGCCCACTGAAAGTTATAGCCGCCCAGCCAACCTGTTACGTCCACTGCCTCACCGATAAAAAATAATCCGGGTTGACGCTTGACCTGCAAGCTGACTGGATCGAGTTCATGAGTGTCCACGCCGCCGAGCGTTACCTCGGCTTTTCGGTAGCCTTCTGTTCCAGTTGGTGAAACCGGCCATTGCCGTAGCGCCAGCGCCAGTGCGACCAAATGTTTATTGGACAGCTCGGCAATCTTTCGCTGCGCATCGCCGGCAAACGCGGAGGCATCAAGCCAGGTGGCAATCAGCCGCCGCGGCATTTTCTGTGCGAGCGCTTGAATGATCGCTGGTGCCAGATTCTGGCGACTGCTGACTTTGGTCTGCAGCAGCAACTGCTCGAGGTCTTGGCCACCAGCCAGATCAATCTGCAAGCTATCGCCAGACGACCAAAAATTCGAGATTTGCAAGATTGCCGGGCCGGACAGGCCGCGATGGGTAAATAACATGTCCTCGCGAAAACGCGTTACCGGGGCCTTGCCCTTTACTTCAATATCGACTTCGACGGATAGCCCGGCGAGTTCACTCATCTTGCCCCAGGCCTGTTCGTTGAACGTCATCGGCACTAACCCCGGCCGAGGCTCGACCAGCTTGACCGAAAACTGCTTGGCGATCCGGTAGGCAAAATCGCTGGCGCCAATCTTCGGTATCGACAAACCACCGGTAGCTATAACCAGGGCCGGCGCAGTCAAGGGGCCCGCCGAGGTGTCCAACTCGAATGCATGCGTGCATCGCACGGCATCGACCGTCACCGGCCGAAGCCATGTGACGCTGCCACGCTCGCATTCGGTTCTGAGCAGATCAATAATCTGCTCACTCGATTGATCGCAAAATAATTGGCCGCGATGTTTTTCGTGAAAGCCAATGCGGTACTGTTGCACCAGATCGATAAACCGGCGCGGTGGGTAAATGCGCAAGGCCGCCCGCGCAAAACGCGGCTGCGACGAAATGAAGCGTTCATGAAGTCCGGCGTCGACATTGGTGAAATTACATCGACCGCCACCCGAGATGCGAATCTTTTCGGCCAGTTTTTCGCTGTGATCGATGAGTGCCACCCGAGCGCCGCGTTGACCCGCGACCGACGCGCAGAACAGACCCGCAGCGCCCGCGCCGATAATGATGAGATCGAATTTTTTCAAGCCGGTAGTGTAGTGTTTCCGGCTGCCCCAGTGAAATGGTTGAAATTCCACCCGTGTAATGATTGAAGCTACACCCGTGTAGCGGAGAGCAATCAAAATGAGCCAGGAACCCAAGTCGGTACTGCAGACGGTCGACGTCACGGCACGCGCACTGTGCGGCCGATTGGTGCGCGAGGCGCGATTTGCGGCGCTCGCCACGCTTGAACCTGTTAGCGGATACCCGCAAGCAACCCGTGTCGTTTTAACCATCGATGAGCGCGGCGACGTGCTCTTGTTGTTGTCGCAACTGTCTGCGCACACCCAGGCCTTGATGCGCGACGCTCGCTGCTCGCTGCTGTGCGGCGAACCCGGCGCAGGTGAGCCCTTGACTTACCCCAGGATCACCTTGATCGGCGTGGCTCGACCGCTAGCGCGGGACAGCGCCGAACATGAAACGGCGAAGTCGCATTATTTGGCGGTCCATCCAAAAGCCGCGCTCTACGCAGATTTCGGCGATTTCGGATTCTGGCGCGTGGTGTTCGCTCGAGCTAATTTGAACGCTGGCTTCGGGCGGGCATATGAACTATCGAAAGAAGACCTTGAAACGAGTCTCAAGCGAGTCTCAAGCAATAACGCGAGTCTCAGACAGCCGAGCCGACCGCCTTGAACTGCGACTGGTTCTCGGTCAGCCATTGCTCGCCACGCTCACCACCGTATTTTTCGGGATGAAAGTCTGCCTTGAAATAGGTCAGCCACGGTCGAAACGAATGCCGCAATAAACCATGCGAGCTGCCGAGCAGAAACTGAAGGCCGCTCTTCCAGGTACTCCAACGCCACAGCTCGCCGTCATGGGCCAGATTGGCGATAGTTTGGCGCATGACATCGGTCAGGAAAAAGTACGTTACCGTGAGCATCCAGCGCCGCCGCCAGGAATTCGTACCACCGGCCGCTTGATAGGCATCAAACGCAACGCTGCGATGCTCAGACTCCTCAGCGGCATGCCAAAGCCATAGAGTTCGCAAGCGCGGGGTCGCGTTCTCGAGCGCCTGCGGGTAGGTCAACAGATGTTCGGCAAACACGGCCGTGAAATGTTCATTGGCTGCGGTGACCGCCAGCGGATGACGCGGATCCATACCCTCGAAGCGCTTGGTCCGTTCCACGATACGTGACTCCCAGGTGTTCTGGTAGCCCTGGGTAACCAAATGCTGGTTGTAGAGCGAATGGATTCGGCGGTGGGTTGCCTCTTGGCCGACGAAGCCGGCCAGATCGTCCGCAAAAGCCTGTTGACTCTCGGTTGGCAGTGTCTTGACGGCATTGCGCACTGAATCGATGAAGAACTGTTCACCGACCGGAAAGCTCATCGACAGCGCATTGAAGAACGCGCTTCGAAAAGCGTCGCCGCCGTTCCAGCATCGCTCGAACGGGGTGTTCAGATCGATCAGTAGACGGCGGATGCTGAGTTGGGTCATGAGGCATTAGCTCCAGATACATCAGAGGTTGAGCAGCAGTGAGTCAAACTTCAGTGCTGAACTGATTGGGTACTTTCTTTGGTACGAACTAGTACCGATGGCTCAATGATGCCACCAGACATCTGGTACTGTCAAGTACCGGAGCGCAACTGTTTTGGGCGACAATGGCGGATTGCAGTCATCTTCAAGTTACTGAATCAATCATCCGGCCTATGCAAGTCACTGTGAATCCCTCGACTCCTGCGCCCGCCGCTCAGCTCGCGTCCCTCGACTCAGATGTTCGCGAACATCGTCGCCGCCTGCTTGATGCGATGGCGCGAGCCTGTTCGAACAAGGGTTTTGCGGCCACGACCATTGCCGATCTGGCTGCTGACGCGCGTGTCTCGAAGCGCACGTTTTACGAGCATTTTGATACCAAGGCTCACTGTTTTATTGCGCTTTATGAGTCAGCTAGTGCTCACGCACTGTCAGTGCTCAAAACCCACGTTGACATCTCACGCGATTGGCACGAGCAGGTCGAGCAGGCACTAAGTGCTTACTTTCAGGCGCTCGCGATCAATCCAATATTGCTTCGAACGCTCTTTATCGAGATTCTCGGACTCGGTGCCGAGGGCCTTGCGGCGCGACGCCGAGTGAATCGTGAGTTAGCCGGTTTCATCATCGCAGTCGCCCGCCACTGCCCAGTGACGAATATCCAGATCGAACTGACCGAGACCGATGCTACCGGCCTGGTGGGTGCTATCAATGAGTTGATTTTGCAGGCGATCGAGGATGGACGCGCCGACCGCTTGGGGGAACTGATCGCCCCAGCGTCACGCCTGGTCAGGGTCGTGATCGACGGGGCCAGCAACCAGTAAGGGGCGTTAATGCCCGATCGGGCTCACCGATGCGGCGCCACTCGGCCAGCGCTGAAATTTTCGGCAACAAGCCGAGTACGATCATGATCACGCCGCCGGCGACACAAACCCAACGACTCTTGACGCCAGTGACGCTGACCAAACCAACATTTTGCGAGAAACTGGTGTACGGGAAGGTGTTGAAGATGCCGCCCAACAAGGTACCGACGCCATCGGTGCGCAAGCCGGCCGCCAGATCCTGCTGGCTGATCTTCTTGCCGGTAATGTCGGACAGGGCCAGAAACATGACAGTGACCAACACGAAGGCGGCAATGGCCAAGTTGTCGAGTTTGCCGTAGTTGGGGTACATCAACATTTTGCGCCAACCAGACCTCTCTGCCCTAATTATTTGTAGATTGCCAATTGAATTGTGAACAGCCCATCATCAACAAATCTGGTCAGTGTCGCCAGTCAATGAATAACGGTGACTTCATTCGGTCGGCGCGCCCGCTTCGAACCAGCGCTTGAATTGACTGCGCTCTGCGTCGGTAATTTGAGTCGTATTGTTGAACGGCATCAGCTTTAATACCGCCACTTGTTGATAGATGCTTTGAGCATGTTGTTTTACGAGTTTCGAGGTATGCAGGGCGACGTTCTTCTGCGCATTCTCGGCGTTGTGGCACATCAGACAGCGCTGCTCTAGCAGCGCCTTGATCTCTACCGATGTCACCGCAGCAAGCGGCGTGCCACCCGGTGTTGCCTGCGTCGCAGCCGTGGGCGGTGGTGCCAGCCAGATCGCCAAACCCAGCAACACCACCGTGCCACCGATTGCATGTTCCCAAGGCACACGCTTGCCCTGCACCAGTGCACGATGCCTCGCAACGAAGCTGTGCCGAATCAGTGCGCCCGCGAGCATTAACAATACCAGTACCAGCCAGTTGTACTGGCCCTGATAGAGCCAGCCATAGTGATTCGACATCATCGCGACCAGCACCGGCAAGGTGAAGTAGGTGTTGTGAACGCTGCGCTGTTTGCCGCGAAAGCCGTGAATCGGATCGACCGGCTGGCCTGCCTTCATTTGTGCAATCACGGCGCGCTGTCCGGGAATGATCCAGACAAACACATTGACACTCATGGTGGTGGCAATCATGGCACCGACCAGCAGAAAAGCGGCGCGACCGGCGAACAGATGACAGGCTACCCAGGATGCGACGATGATAAAGACCGTCACCGCCAGTGCCACGATCATTTCGCCATTTTTCTTTTGGCCAAAAACGCGGCAGATCAAATCGTAAACAAACCAGAACAAGATCAGGAAAGCCAGTGAGGCAATGATCGCTACCGCCGGCGACCAGTCATAGACACTTTTATCGACCAGAAACGTTGCGGCGTTGAACAAATACATCACAGTGAACAAGGCGAAACCGGTGAGCCAAGTTGAGTACGCCTCCCAATAGAACCAATGCAGATGTTCCGGTAATTGTTTGGGTGCCAATACGTATTTTTGCGGGTTGTAAAAGCCGCCGCCGTGAACCGCCCACAATTCGCCATCGACGCCCTTGTTCAATAACTCCGGGCTCTGTGGTTTGGTCAGACTGTTATCGAGGAACACGAAATAAAACGAAGACCCAATCCAGGCAATCGCGACAATCACATGGGTCCAGCGCAACAGCAGGTTGGCCCAGTCCAGCAGATAAGTTTCCATATGAGCCTTGTTTTGCTTGACTCAGGAACCGCGGTAGGTCGAATAGGCCCAAGGCGTCACCAATAACGGCACATGGTAATGACCGTTCACATCGGCAATACCAAAGTCCAGTACGACCACATCAAGAAAAGCCGGATCCGGCAAATCAACTCCCCGTGAACGAAAATACAGAGCCACTTCGAACTGCAAACGATATCGACCAAGCATCATGGCTTTTGAGTCCAGCAGTGGCCCGCCATCGTTGCGACCGTCCTGATTCAAGGTCAGCGTTCGAAGCGTTTCAAATTGGTGATTGTTGAACCGCTGCAGGGCAACTTTCATACCAACGGCCGGGCCGCCGTGCATCGTGTCGAGCACATGAGTACTCAGATGTCCCATGAGTGATTCCTCCAGACTTTGCTATTTTCAGGATGATTGTATACACTTTATACGTTTATTGAACACACAATTTAATTTTTGAGCCGGTCGTTTTTTAACAAACCTTTCGGAGACCGCCATTCGCCACGAACGCGCCAGCTTGCAGGACTTTGCAGCGAACGCGGTGCTGCCCATCGGCAGTACCGCACGGATTGTTGAGTCAATCACGCAGGCCATAGTCGAGCGGCGTTTGATGCCGGGCACCAAGCTATCCGAGCAGAAAATTGCCGACATCTTCAATGTGTCGCGCACCATCGTTCGGCAGGCGTTGAACCAGCTCAGCCGCGATCGCCTGGTTTTGCTTGAACCGGCACGGGGCGCCTTTGTCGCTAAACCCAGCGTTGCCGAGGCGCAGCAAGTGTTTGCGGTTCGCAGAATTCTTGAAACAGCGATGGTGCGACAGCTCGCCTCGCATATCAGCGCTGCCCAGATCAGCGAGCTGCGTGCCCACCTGCGCGCCGAACGCGAGGCGATCAAACGAACCGACGTGTCGGGCCGTACCCACTTGCTGGCTGACTTTCATACTGTGCTGGCACGCCTGATGGGCAACCAGGTACTGGCCGACTTGTTATCCGATCTATTGAGCCGCTCATCCTTGATTTCACTGATGTATCAATCGGCGCACTCGGCCCAGCATTCACAAGATGAGCATGAACGCATCGTGGACGCGCTCGAGCGTGGCGATGCCAAGGCGGCCGCTCGCCTGATGGGCCACCACTTGAATAACGTCCAACAAAACCTGAGCTTGGATCCGCAGGATACGGATCTTGCCGCCGTGCTGCGAGGCGCACCATAATGCTTCAGCGCCCTTGCCGCCCTTCCACGAAATCGGAATCAAAATCTTGATGCTCTCGCTTGACCAGTTAAACGCCGCCACTGTTGATGAGTTCTCAAACTTGCTTGCGGGAACCTACGAACACTCGCCCTGGATCGCCGCGCAGGTGGCATCGAAGCGACCTTTTCTGAGTCACGCCCAGCTCAAACTGGCGATGACGCAGGTCACGCTG
>JANORY010000166.1:0-12589 GCA_031415535.1 Burkholderiales bacterium
CGATACTGCGAGTCGTTGCCCAAAGGTACGCAACGTTGATCTCACTCTTGGGCACATTCGCTTCGAAAACGCGTTTGTTAATACGGTCCATAAGCGTCCGGTCAGGGCAGTGACCGCGTTACCTTGGCAGTGTTGTTCTCGTCGGTAAATTCGGTTTCGTTCCAAGCCAGGCTAATCACCGAGTCAAGTCGCCGGCCGCGCTGGCAACGCCGTGGCGGCGCTCACACTTCCAGTGTGGATCTTCTGCTCATTCAATGTCAACGACAGTGCAGCGCATCTCTAGTTCGAGAGTCGTATTGTATTGACTCTATGCAGCCCCTAAGCTTGTGACATCGCGCCGTACCGCCGATCAAGGTCGACCAAGGGTGCGCTGATCGAGAAACTTTCTTCACCCTATTTCTGGAGCAGGTCATGGCAAACGTTGATTTATTCACCAGGCACGGACACACACCGCGGCGCGCGAACACGCCGTTCTTTAATCTCGACGCTGACGTTGGTCCGATCAAATTCGCCCGCTATCGGCACACCGACGTTCAACTGATTCAGGTATTGCTGCAGATTATCGACAGCAACACGCCGATCATGGATCCGACCGGTGCGAAGCCACCACCCAAACCCGTAAAACCACTGCTAGTCGACCAAGGTATCTTTGGGCCGATCACCAAAGAATGGGTCAATTGGTTTCAGCTTGCCGCCGGTCTGGTGCACGACGGCCAGGTGTCGCATGCGCCGGCTGGTCGGTCGCGGGGCACAAAAAGCGGGCTGGTTTATACGATCATCATGATGAACGACATAGCCGCCGCCGCAAACCCCTTAAGGCACTTCAACATCATGTCTGATCCGAGTGTTCCGGTGTCGTTGCGCAACGATTTGAATCGCGGCCGCAAACCTTGATCAAGGATCGGCGTCGGTCGGCAACGATCTTACTTCGGCGTCAAATGTCCGGGCATCGCGACCATGCTGTTCTTGGTCACTTCAAGTGCCTTCCTCGCGCCGTCGTGTTCCATGATCTTGTTCAAGATGGCCTGGCCAGCGCGCTCAAAGCTTTCGCGATGGGTGATCACATATTCGCGCGATTCACGATAGGAATCGAGCATGCCGTTTATCTCTGGTACGACGTAGCGTGCTACCAGGTCCCAACTGCGCTGGGTGTTTTCGCGATTGGCCCAA
Source organism: Burkholderiales bacterium (assembly GCA_031415535.1). Lineage (GTDB taxonomy): Bacteria > Pseudomonadota > Gammaproteobacteria > Burkholderiales > Burkholderiaceae_E > JANLTP01. The sequence goes on from JANORY010000166.1 coordinate 1,171, forward strand.
TCGTGCACAAAACCGATCAAGGTACCAAAGCCACCGGTCAGCGTCTGCAGTTCTCGTATCTTGGCGATCAGATCGTCCGGCGTACCGATAACCGTTGCCGCACCCGGCGCGAACGCAATTTCGTCGACCGCCTGATCGGGCGAGTCGAAGCGCTTCGCATTGACGCGCTGCAGTGTGCCGAACACGTATTCGTTGTTCCATCGCAAGAGACCGTCGCGGGCTTCACGCCGGGCTTGCTCGCGAGTCTCGGCGATATGCCAGGACAGCAGCACCCGCCAGTTGGCGCGATTAACGGTCTGGCCATGTTTGCGCGCCGACTGCTCGGCGAAACTCCATTGGGTCGCCAACGCTGCCAGGCCTTCGGTCGAGGTTGAGCCGATTGAAATTACGCCGGCGCCGTACTTGCCGGCCAGGGTCATGCCCGAAGGGCTGATCATCGACGCCGTCACCATCGGCAGCTCGTCTTGCACCGGCAGCAATTGCAGCCGCGCGTCCTTCAGCTTGAACCAGTCGCACTCATAGCTGAATCGATCCTCGCCACGCAGCAAGCGTTGGATGACGCCGAGCGCCTCGTCTTGCTGATCGCGCTGCTTGAGCGGATCGATACTCAAAGTGTTGGCGTCCGACGCCAACGCACCGGGTCCGGAACCGAAGATGGCGCGACCGCCGGTCATGTGATCGAGCTGGACGATGCGCTGGGCGACGTTAAACGGGTGATGGTAGGGCAATGAAATAACGCCGGTCCCGAGACGGATACGTTGGGTATGCTCGCCCACTGCCGCCAGAAACATCTCGGGCGAGGCGATGGTTTCCCAGCCGGTCGAGTGATGCTCACCGCACCAGAATTCATCGTAACCCAGCTCCTCGAGCCGTTTCGCCAACGCGATGTCGCTACGATATTGCAGGATCGGGTTTTCGCCGATCGGATGGTGGGGAGCCAGGAAGGCACCAAAGCGCATGCGGGCAGGTCTGGTCATAACAATCGTCTCACTTTTAGAGGGCAGAATAAGTCTAGTCGAAGCTTTTTGAAGCAGCGGCAGAATCGGTCGAATTAATATCGAAATTGAACGCGAATTGTCGATCTACGCCGCGCTGAAAAGATCGGCAGCGGCGCACGCCCACGACCAACCATGGGTGCCTACTTCGCACGGAAAGTCAGTGCGACGCCGTTGATGGCGTCATCCTCGAGCACGAGCGCGCCGTCGACTGCCTCCGAAGTGTGCCGGCCTGCCGCCTCCAAGGTGCGGCGGGCAGTATCAAGGTCGTCCACCTTCAGATGCAGCGCTCCTATTACGGGTCCCGAACGGCCGGCAAGCGCTTGAGCACTCGCGTGGCTGCGCTGTGCGCTGGCAGGTTCGAACTCAATGACAAATCCACCGATGCGCACCTGACTACCGGCGGCAGTCGTCGCAGGCGAGACGCCCGCCACCTGCGCGTAGGCATTCGCGGTCGTTGCGATGTCATCAGTGATGATGGTAATGCCAGCAATGCCGGTGACGCCGAGCGGGTGCCGCTGATGGGGCGGCAGCCAGACCAGTTCCGGAGTGAAATGCTGGCAGAGAAACGTCCGGCAGCCGGGTGTTGCGTCAACGGGCAATTGAGTGACCCGAAACTTTGCGTCGCGGCGGCCGCCTTCGAGCTCGACCGGTCGCGAAAAATCCACTGGTGCATCGGCTTCGATGCCCGCGGCCCGCAGGCTTTCCCAGCAGGCCAGCGAATCGTCAGTGGAAAACGCGAACGCCGCCGCACCGTCTCCGCCAGCCAGGAATTCCGAGAAATATTGGGTGACCGGATGTGGCGTCACCAACGACAGCAATTCCACGTAGTCAGATCCGAACATCATGCAATGGTTGCGGGTGCCGATCGAATGGAAACCGCGCGGCGTCAGGTTAAAGCCCAGCCGACTCCAGGCGGCCTGGGCCGCATCGATATCGTTGATCAGAATCACGACGTGATCGACGCCGAGCAGATGAGGACGCATGGTTTTCCTTTCGATGAGGCCGGCTAATCGCGCAGCGTTTCAGCAGGGGCGCCTTTCTTTAACGCCGGCAAGGCCAGCATCAGCAACACGAACACGACCAGTTGCCCTTCGATACTGTTGACCAGGGCCGGTGAGATGATCGACAGGACAGTTTCATTCGATAACAGCGCGACATTGGCCTTGCCGAGCACCGGCAGGTTGACGCTGAACAGAATTGTCATCACCAGAATACCCGACAGCAAAGTATTGATCCGAAAATGCAGATGAATAAACGCAGTGGCGGCACCAGCCAACATGCCGCCAACGATCGCCAGCAAGGTCGCAGGCAACGGATGCACCCCCGCCAACAGCAGCACCGCACACAAGCAGCCGCCGAGCGGAAAGCTGCCTTCAGAGGTGAGGTCCGGAAATGACAGCAGCCGAAACGGGATCATCACGCCGAGCACAATAAACGAGTAGACCAGGCCCTGCACCAGGGTGACCGGCACGAGGTTCCAGAAGCTGAGCGCGATGCCAGTCATGACGCAAGCAGGATCTTCACGGCGATGCGTCCGGCGGCAGCGCCCATCTGTTCGTAGGACACCGCATAGGCGGCGAGAAAGCCGGATCGACGACCGACATAAAAACGATCGGGATGCTCTTGTCGGTCACCACGCGGATCGACGACTGGGCCACCGGTGTCGTGACCGCAAGAATCAGTGCAGGCTTCTTGGAATGCGCGTTGGTCAGCAACTGCGGGATCAGCGTGCGGTCGAAATTGATGTGCTGGTCGTCGTAGACCACCCCGCTGCCATCGGCAAGCCCCTGCTTTTTCAGCTCGGCCTTGAAGCCGACTATGCCGGCACGCAGCGCCGGATGTTCGCCGAAGTTGGCGATGGCGATCGTCTTGGGCTGCGCTAAAATCTTGCAGTCACCGAAGTTCGTCAATAAGATACAAGAGAATTTTCGATTAGATACAAGAGAATTTTCGATTTCGCGAATATCAAGGAGCAATGACTTGAGCGATGCTCAGTCCGGCCGTTTCCTGCTGACTAAACCAATGCTAGGCCTCTGGCGCAGCGGTAACACTGCGATTGATGGCGTTTGGCAATTCGATTCAGGTCGGCCTGGGCGGCATGTGCTGATCAGTGCCTTGATCCACGGCAATGAGTTGTGTGGCGCTTGGGCACTCATCGGCTTGCTTGAAGCGGGTATTCGCCCTGCGAGCGGCTTGCTGACCCTGGCGTTTTGCAACCTGGCTGCCTTTGAGCAGTTCGATCCGGCCGACCCCGACGCCTCACGTTTTGTCGAAGAAGACCTGAATCGCCAATGGATGGTGGAGCGTATGCAGGCTGCCGATACTCTCGAGCGGCGCCGTGCCGCCGAACTACGACCCTTCGTCGAAGCCGCCGATTGGCTGTTGGATCTGCATTCCATGCACGAGCCATCGCCGCCGCTACTGTTGACGGGCGTACAGCCACGCAATCTGCAACTCGCGCGCGAACTGCTGAGCCCCGAACATATTGTGATCGACGCCGGTCATCGCGATGGCGTGCGAATGCGTGACTTTGGACGCTTTGGCGAGTGCAATGATGATGCTGAGCTCGACGGCCGCAACCCGACTCGCTCGTTATTGCTGGAATGCGGCTTTCATGGCGATCTTGCTAGCCGTACGGTCGCGCAAGACCTGTGCGTCAGGTTCCTGGATGCAGCCGGCGTTCTGAACTCGAAACAACTTGCGCGGCTATTGCCCGACTGGCGGGGTGCCGATGTCACCCGGCAGTGGGCGCTGGATGTCACCGGGCCGGTAGTCGCTCGAGGATCGCAGTTTCGCTTCGCTGCCGAATACCGAGGGCTTGAGGTCATTGCAAAGGCCGGTAGCGTGATCGGCTGGAACGACGGCGAACCGGTCACCACCCCGTACGACGATTGTGTGCTCGTCATGCCGTCGACCCGGCAGGCCGCCAAGGGCGTCACGGTAGTCAGGTTCGCGCGGCGCCGGGTCATTTAGGGCCTCCGCTTACACTCGAGGCCCTGATCAATTCGATTCAGTCGCGAACATGTTGGCACTCCTGAATAACTCCTGAATCACTGACTGGATCAAGGAATATTCGCTTCTTCGGTCGCCAGACCCATTTCGTTGCGCGTGGTGACGGTCACATTGGACAACGAACCGGTCAGTTCGAACACCGTCCACAGCGTGCCGCGCTGGTTCGGCACGTAAAAGATCCTTGGTGAGAAGTTGCCCGGCACATAAAGTTCCACCTTCGCGCTCGAACTGCCCAGTGCGGTACTGGTCGCCGAGTTGCGGTTGGTGAAATCATGAACCGAGTAGCGATAGACCCCCGAGTTCAGGCGTGTCAGAGTCAGGGTTTCAGGCCCGAAAGACGACCGATCGTCCACATCGAGAATCGCAAACGGGTTTACTGCTTCGGCACCGCGGTTCGAACCCGGGTAATAGATGTGGAATCGGTTGGCGTCGCTGGCGTTGGGTCCGGTCAGGTGTGCGTCCAGGTCGGTGGGGTTTGCGCCCCAGGTAAGAACGATGCGCACCTGTTCCTGGCCGATAGGCGAGCAAGGCACGTCTTGAGCAGCGGTCGCATTGCTTCCCAATGAGATCACGGTGCGGCCACAATCGGAATAACCGGCGGCCAAGACAAAGATCGAATAAACACCTGATTCGAGACCCGTGAAACTGAATGTGCCGTTCGAGTCGGTGGTTTTTTCAGTCGATTCCGGGACACTTCCTCCCTGTCCCTTGCTCAAAAAAACCGACGCATTGGCAATTCCCTGGTTATTGCGGGCGTTACGTACAACGCCCGTCACTGAACTGACCAAGCCGGTTGATTTCACGAGCAGAATGGTCTCGAGTACAGTGCTCGGCGCGACAATTCGAGTTGCCAAGCTCGTGCCCAGATAACCATTGAGTGACGCCTTGATCACGACGCGACCGTCGGGATTTGCGCTGGCAAAAGGAACGGTAAAGGCGAAAGCACCGTCGCTTCCAGCCGTAGCAAAGCTGCCGTTCGGTAACTCGACTCGCGCTCCCGCGAGGCCGGTATTGGTCTGGCCGTCGATCACACGGCCGGTGACTTGAATATCCGGCTGACCCCGCACCGTGACACTGGCGGAGACGCTCTTGCCAGCGGCGGTCACGATGATGGTGGTCACACCTTCGGCCACGCCCTTGATGGTTGCCGAGAAGGCTTGGCTGGAATCGCCCACCGTCGCAACCGCGGGATTCGCCGAGTTGAAGCTGAACGATAGGCCACTCACCACGGCGCCGTTCGCGTCGAGCGCCTGCGCGGTCAAGGTCTTGGTCTCGGTGACGGCGATCTGCATGGTTTCTGGCGTAACCCGAATACTGGCGACGACCCCGCTGCTCGTGCCCCCGCCGGCGCTCACCGCCGTACCCGAGTCGCCACCGCCGCCGCAGGCCGACAACATTAAGCCAAGCGTGCAGGCCAAACTGACGAGAAAACTTCGAACGGATGTATGTCTCATAGGACCCCTCGCTGTCTCCTCGCAGGAGCGCAACCATGCTGCCGTTTGTACTTCGGAATCGCGCGCCACATCAAAGCGACAATGATTTGCTCGCGCACCGGTCATTCACGTAGTGATCCGTGGGACGCTACAAATTCTGTGACGAATTGTCAAGCTATGACTATTGGCGATATCGGTTGGCGATTGCTTAGCTCTGCCGTCCCTCACTCTGCCATTCCCTCAAAGCGGACACGAAAAGCCAGCGCGACGGCTCGAAAGTCGTCAGGTTTGGTTTGGGTAGGACAGTGCATTACCCGAGACTGCTTCCCACGGCTGCGCGCTGCGCATGAACAGGTGTGCGCGACCGGCCCTACCCAGGTGGTGTCATCCAACGTTCCAGCGCGTACGTTGACTCGTTCCGGTCGGCTGACCCGCAAGCCGTCACAAAGTCCTGCAACGCCTGCTCGGGCGGCCGCACGTCAAGAATCACGGTCTTCATGATCGATCTTTTTTATTTCCCGCAGAAAATCTTGAATCAATTTTTCGGGCGACTCGAACAAATATTTCTGCTCGCGGCTCGGCGTATGTCGGTGATCGCCTTTCACGGATTCGGGTCGTACCTCAGTACGCATACGCCATTGCGTACAAACGCCAACCGATATTTGTAGAAATGGTTCGATCCCGCGATTCGCCTCCGTTCAAAACAGCGTGATGCAGGCGATCGGGCTTTGACTGATCACTTGCCCCCCGGAACCCAGACCCAGCACATCGTAGCAATAGCGATTACCCAATAGTCCGGAGTCGTCGATCAGCGAATGGCTGGACAGATTCGCCAGATCAAAGCCGTCCCGACGTACCAGGTACGAATAGGCCGCCGGATCATAGGACCAGTCAAGTTGTATGGTTTGCGGGCCGATTCGGGTTGGTACCAGATCAAGGTAGGCGATCTGAGCGTGCCCAACGACGACGGGGGTCGATACGTAAACTGAACCCTCGCCGCATCCGGCCAGAGTCGCCGACGCTACCAGTGCAAGTACGAGTGATCTGAGCTTGGTGAATTTCAACATCGGTGTTCTCCCTGCCCTATGTTCAACGTGCGGTGCCAGCAGCCGTAGCCACTGGCTTGACCTCGATGGCAGAGGTCTGCAAGTAAATCGGAAAGCTGCGCGGTTCCGACTCTGCGCGCAGCGTCACGAACAGGCTTCGGTCAAACCGGCCTGCCGGCTTAAGCGCGGCCAGGGTTTCGCCGTTGGGCAGCGCGTCGCTTGCCAGAAATCCGGTAGTTCCGCGAAGGTCGCCGGTTTTGACGATTTCGTTTAACGTCATCCAGCCTACGCTTAACCGGTAGCCTGCGATCACTTGACTGGCCTGCAACTTGACGAACTCTTGGTGCGACCCACTACTGCCGCCGTCACTCACTTCGATGGATGCATCGTCGGCTGGCAGCGCGATTTCGGTGGCACCAATTCTCACCACAAATTTGCGGATGGCTCCGGGGTAAAAACCTCGATATGGATCCGGGTCGCGGTCAGGTGCTGCGTCGTCCCAGCGGATGGCAAACGACACCTGGCCTGACGCCAGATCTTCGACAGAGAACGGCGAACTGGACGGCAGCGCGCCTGCCGTGCCGGGTGGCTTGAAACTGCCCGTGCCAGTGATTCCGCTGTCCGCAGCGAAAGCGCCTGCGGCGCTGGCGAGCGCGACACAAAAAAGGCTGGTTCGAATCAGTTTGTGAGTATGGAGCACAAGAAACCTCTTCAAGAAAATCGGATCTGATGCTTGACTTAACGGTTGGCGACGGCAATCACAGCGACCGACAAGGCGTAAGAAGTGTTACTGCTTGTAACCGGGCGGCGTGATACCTGCGGTTTTGGTCGCTCAGTTCGAATGCATAAGCCACATGGTGGGCTGGCGCGGGTAATGGCAGGCTTGCTTCGCTTCACCTCATGCGGCCATCTGAGGCAATTGACCAATCACGTGGCCCGTAGAACCGGATCTTTTCGATGATGCGTCGCGGTCTCATAGCGGTAGGCATAGGACAGCAGATCCGCCTCACTCCAGAGCTTTCCGACAAACAGCAACCCGAAGGGTGCACCGGAATCGTAATAGCCAAGTTGTGCGTGAAGCTCAACACGCCCTTGGAGCCGAACGCCGATTCGCTGGCTGTGGCTTGGGCAAACGCGTCGAAGCTCTTGGGCGCGGCGTTCGGACCCAAACGTTCCAGTTACTTGTGCAGATCGTGGGGCACCGACTTCAGGTCGCTCGCGTCGGAGTTTCCCGAGATTATCGTCGGCTTTCTCAATGCGTTGAACTCGGAACCCTGGAACGGATCGTCGACCAGGACACCGAACTGCGCATTCAGTTCTTCCGCCGCACGCACATAGAGCTTTTGCGTCTCGGCCGATGCCGAGGCGATCTGCGAAGCGGTCAGCCAGCCCCAAATCATGTTTGAGGAACTTACGGAATGACGCCTTGGACCAGGCGCTTTGGTCCACTTTTGCTGATCGGTGCTTTACACGCGGCACTGCTGTGGTGGCTATCGACCGAGTTGACTCGCCGGCCGAAAGCGGTCGTACTTCCCAAACCCGTCAGGCCAACGTCCATCGTTGCGCCGCCGCTTGCCCCACCATCCGATAAAGCGGTGACTGCGCCGCCCCCCGCTCCACCGCCCTCCGTACAACCGCCCGCGCGACCCGCACCCCGGCCAGCCGACCCGGTCGCGCTGATGTCAGAGGAGCCTGCGCCGGCACCGATAGCCGCCAAGGAACCGACGGCGCAACCGGTCATATCGCCCAGATCCGACGCCGCGCACCTGAATAATCCAGCGCCCAACTATCCGCCGGTTTCACGTAAAACCGGTGAACAGGGCTGAGTGCTGATCGACGTTTACATTCTGGCCGACGGATCGGTCGGCCAGATCAAGCTGAAGAAAAGTAGTGGTTATTCACGCCTCGACGACGCCGCACTCGATGCGGTCCGCCGCTGGCGCTATCAACCGGCGCGGCGCGGCGACGAGGCGATCAACTTCTGGTACGTGCAGCCACTCAATTTTTCGCTCGATTCATGACGACTTCAGGCCTTGAACCTGCAACCCAACCGATAAACTCCATGGAGCCTTGCAAATGAATGACAACCCCTACGGCCTGATCTCGCTCTGGAGTCAGGGCGACAGTGTGATCAAAGGCGTCGCCATCGTGCTGCTGCTGATGTCGATCGTGTCTTGGTATTTCAAGGCGACGCGCGCCTGGCAGGCGATGCGGCTGCGCAGCGCCGCGCGTACAGTCGGCGGGTTTTGGCATACGCAGTGTTTCACCGAGGGCCTGACCTTGCTCGATAAGGGTGGTGCCGAAAATCCGTTCCGCCATCTCGCGAATGAGGGCCAGGCAGCAGTCGATCATCATCAATCGAACAAGGAAGATTTACAGGGTCAGTTGAGCCTCGCCGAATGGCTGACCGAAAGTTTGCGCGGCACAATCGATGAACGCGCCGAACGGATTCAGGCCGGTTTGGCGATTCTGGCGTCGATCGGTTCGACTGCGCCCTTTGTAGGCCTTTTCGGAACCGTCTGGGGCATCTACCACGCGCTGGTCGGCATTGGCGCGTCGGGTCAGGCGAGCATCGACAAAGTGGCCGGCCCGGTCGGCGAAGCGCTGATCATGACCGCGTTCGGGCTGGCAGTCGCCATTCCGGCGGTGCTGGGCTATAACGCGTTGACGCGAACCAACAAGGGCATCGTCAATAAACTGAATCGATTCGCGCGCCAGTTGCACGCCTATTTTTTGACTGGCTCCCCAGTCCGGAATTTCGGCGGAGGCCTGATGTCGATGCGCAAGTCAAGCCTCGCGAAGGAAGCCTGAGATGGCCTTCGGAAGCGGATTGGACAGCAGCGACGATATCGTCAGTGACATCAACATGGTGCCGCTGATCGATGTCATGCTCGTTTTGCTGATTATTTTTATCATCACCGTGCCGGTGCTGACGCACTCGGTCAAACTCGATTTGCCGCGCGCCGAAAATACCCCGAATGTCGTCAAGCCGCAGACCGTCAATCTTTCAGCCTGCACGTACCGAATCGCGTTCGGTCCACGCGCCGGTCAGAAAGTGCTGACCTTGCAGGGTACAAAGCCGAGCGCGGCGCACTTCAAACAGAACCTGTGCGCCAACCTGGAAGGCTTTAGCCTGCACGCCGTGGTGCGCTGCACCGCCGACCAGCGCAAGACGCTGGAGCGACTGTGCCGTTACGTCACCCGCCCGCCTTGCAGGCCGCGCCGGGCCAGAGGCCCGGCCCCTCGCCAGGCACAAACAGTCCACTGGACTGTTTGTGTCCGGGCTCAGCGCTGGCCAACGAGCGGGTGCGGCGTAACGCCGCCGATAGCCCGAGCCACTTCCTCGCCCTTGGCTTCGTGGATGTCAAAAATCGCCACTTTGGCGCCAGCCGCTGCCAGCGCCTCGGCCGAGGCTTGCCCCAAGCCGGAAGCGCCACCGGTGACTACTGCGCTGATGCTCGAATCAATCTTCATCTCATTCTTCTGGTTGTTTGGGGTGTCGCTACAGCCTATTTTATCGTGGGGTCAAGGTTCACCTGGATCAAACGCTTGCCCCGATTTTCGCCTCGGTACAAGCCTGCGATAGCATCTGGCGCATGTTCGATCCCAGGCAAAATGTCTTCGAGGTACCTGAGCTGACCGCTGGCGACCCAACGAGCCAATTGCGCACGGCCCTCTGCGTAACGATCCGCGTAGTCAAAAACCACCAGCCCTTGCATGCGGGCACGTTTGACCAGCAAGTGCCGTTCGACACGAGGACCTGAAGGCATCGGGTCCCAGGAGGCAATCGATGCCGTGCCGCAAATGACAACTCTGGCGCGAATATTTAATTGCGCCATCACGGCGTCGCTGATCGAACCAGCGGTGTTATCAAAGTAAATATCGACGCCATTCGGACAAAATTTCTTGAGCTCTTCCCTGACGTTTTGCGCCTTGTAATCAATGCAAAAGTCATAGCCAAAAATTTCCAGGCATTGACGAACTTTCTCGCTGCCACCGGCAATGCCGACGGTGCGACAACCCTTGATTTTCGCGATTTGTCCAACTGCCGAACCCACCGAGCCGGCAGCGGTTGAGACCACGACCGTCTCGTCGGACTGTGGGTTTCCAATCTCCAGCAATCCGAAATAGGCGTTGAGTCCATTAAGGCCGAGCGCGCCCAACGAGCTGGACAATGACGGGCCGTTCCGGTCAATTTTGTGGCTGATGAGCGCGGCGTCAACAGCGGCATATTCCTGCCAGCCGAGCATACCCGTCACCAAGTCGCCAACCTGATAGTCCGGGTGATTCGATACCTCGACGATGCCGCTAGCCAGTGAGCGCATGACCGCACCCACTACTACCGGCTCGGAGTAGTTTCCAACCGCATTGACCAAGCCACGCATGGCTGGCTCGACCGACCAGTAAATGGTGCGCACCAGCACTTGGCCTGCGGAATTCCAACGGGGCGGCTGGCCAGTACAAGCTTGCGGCTTGTGCTTGTGTTCATGCCTGCTTTCGATCGATGCTCACGGCAGCGATTTCCGAACAGCGCTGGCCATTTTCATTATGTTTCGTCAGGTCGGCGGTAATGGCTCGGAATGGGCTTGGAGTTTCAAGGTGCAGTGAAATCAGCCAAGGTCCGTCTTTGCCCTGTGAACAGCGTTCACGTTCAGGGTTTAGAAGTGTGAAATTCTCGGCGCTGGGTTTTAATCTCCGCTGACTTATCGCACATCCTCCGGATTCACTGCGAAGCCCATCGTGTTTCGAGTCGTGACGGTCGGATTCAAGAAATCCCCGGTCAATTCGAACACAGTCCACACCGTGCCCGGCTGGCTGGGGACAAAAAAGGTCGTCAGCTCCCTCCCGGCTGTGGGCAGGTAGAGCTCGACTTTCGCCAACGAACTGCCGAGTGCAGTGCTCGAAGCTGATTGGCGATTGCTGTAGTCGT
>JANORY010000167.1:0-6988 GCA_031415535.1 Burkholderiales bacterium
CGCTTGGCCACGATTGCCCATGACTGCCGCGACCGAAGACAGGCTGATGACTCGCCCCCAACGGGTTCGGATCATCGGCATTAACAAGGGCTGGGTGACGTTAAAGAAGCCGTGCAGGCTGACATCGATGACGCGATGCCATTGCTTCGAAGTCATGCCGGGCATTACCACATCATCATGAATGCCGGCGTTGTTGACAATCACCTGAATAGCGCCCGCTTCCTGGATCGGCGCCAACTGATCGAGGCAGGCCTGCGGCTCGCTGACATCGAAGGCCACCGCCTGGGCCGAGCCGCCGCTGGCCTTGATGCTAGCGACCAGCGATTCGGCCGCCACAAGGTTTTGATTGCTGTGGGCTATGACATGCAGGCCATCGGCCGCCAGTCGCATTGCCACGGCACGTCCAATGGCACCACTGGCACCAGTGACCAATGCTCGTCTCATCGCTCAAACTCCAATCCGGGGAAAATCACAGGGTTTAATTATCGTTGAGCGCTGAACAAGACCGACGCGCGCCCCTGCAGCAATGCGCGCTCGCCGTCGAGCATCGAGAACTCGTAAATGGCAGTGCGCGGGTCGCCCGATAACAATACCGCGCGCACCCGGAGTGCACCGGTGAACACATCGAGGCGAGGTACATGAAGTTGCACCGCTCGAACACTGGCCAAAACACCATGGGGCGTTTGCTCGTCGATCAGGGAGTCGGTCGGCGCAACCGCGAGCCGCTGCCCCGCGCCGCTCACCAAAGCGGCATGCAGGGCCATCGCTTGCGCTGCGTACTCGATGCCGTTGGCGCTGGACAGTCCGGCCGGGCCACGCAGCGGATTATCCGACGCGTGGTGGCTGACGCTCAGGCAGGTAATTGATTGCTGATCCCAGGCCAGCACCGCCTCAAGCAGGCACATCGCTCCGGCGTGCGGCAGCAAACGCCTGATGTCGACCTGCGTCATACAAACGTAACCGCAACCGGCAATACCTGTTCGCGATTGCCGCCCAGCTTCAGCACACCGGCGCGACGCTGCGCCAAGGCCACCAACAACGGCAGTCCGCGCGCGGCAGGAACACCCTGGCGCAAAGACTCGAGCAATGGGTCATCGAGCTCGGTCGCTTGACCGAATTCGTAACCCAACAGCTCGATATTCGCGATCGGTGCCGGCAGCTTGCCCGGTGCCGCCAGCAGCAGCGCAATGCCCGCAGGCGCGCTCAGAGGGCGCTTGGCATTCAAGGGTTCGGGGTAGGTCACGTCATAGGCGATCAGTGCCACCGGTTCCGGCTCGTATTGCGCGTACACCGCCGCTTCGATCAGCCCGGCTGCGAAACTGCCGTCATAGGCGCACAGACTCGACGACGGTGGCCTTGATTGCGCCGCAATGCCCCAGTAACCCGCCGGCGCGTTATGAACCGAATTGGTAAATCGGGTCGGCGACAGCGACGGTACCGCTTGTGCCAGCGCCTCACACAAAATATGGCAATTCTCGCCATCTCCGCCGGACGATGTAAAAATGGTGGCGGCCTCTGCTGCGGCTACCGTGCTGTTGGCAAACAACTGCTCGGCCAGTGCCAACGCCAGCTTCACCGACAAGCCGACCCTACGACGTTCAGTCGCCGGCAATTTGGCCGACACCGGCACCACCACCGGTCGCGACTCAAGCCTGCTCTGGCCCAACAAAACCGCTTGCGCCTGCGCCCAATTCTCCAGGCCGGGCAGAATCAGGCTGGCCGCATGAATCGATACTTTCATGTCGCAGCGGTGCCAAACACCAAGGAACAATTGGCACCGCCAAATCCGAATGAATTGCTCATCACATGGCGCAGATTGCCCGACTTGTTTTGGGTCAGATAGGGACTTCTGAGCCGCGCATCGAGATGCTGGACATTCAAGCCGGCCGGCATGAACTGCTCGCTCAATGCAATCAGCGCAACCGCTGCCTCCAGAGCGCCCGCAGCACCGAGCGTATGACCATGCGCACCCTTGGTTGAGCTAACCGGCACCCGTCCTTCAAAGACCGAGAACACCGCCGCATCTTCGGCGTTATCGTTGCTTGGGGTAGCCGTGCCGTGCAGGTTGATATAGTCAATATCGCCGCTGGCCAGATGGGCTTCTCGCAACGCGCGCTGCATCGCCTGCTGCGCGCCCAATCCCTGCGGATGTGGCGACGACATATGGTGAGCATCACTCGATTCGCCAAAACCAAGCAAATACAGGCTCGGCTGAGTCTGCGCGCCCGCAACTGGCGGTGCGCGCTCGAGCAAGGCAAAGCCGGCCGCCTCGGCGATCGAAATGCCGCTGCGCGCTTCATCATAGGGTCGGCAGACCTCGGGCGACAACAGTTCCAGCGATCCAAAACCGTACAGCGTGGTCAGGCACAAGGTGTCGACACCCCCGACCAGGGCAGCATCAATCAGACCGACCTCAATGGCGCGCGCAGCAGTCGCAAATACTTTGGCGCTCGAGGCACAGGCCACTGAAACAAGACTGGACGGACCGGTCATGCCTAACCAGTCCTTGACGAAACTCGCCAGCGAATACATGTTGTGCGTTTCGGCGTAGTGAAAACTCGCCGGCAACGCGCCGCTGGCAGGGTCGCGATTTCGGTAGGCCAGCTCGGTACTCAACAAGCCGGAGGTACTCGAGCCCAGGAACAGGCCGACCCTTGAACCACCGTACTGATCCATCGCCCGTCGAACTTGCGCCTCCAGGCCGTCCTGTTCGAGGCCGATCCTCGCCAGCCGATTATTACGACATTCATAAGCAGCAAACGCTTCCGGCAGAGGACGCTGATCAATTTCGGATACTTCGCCGATCCAGCTCGAAAGGTTAAGCTCCATGAACGTGCAGGGCTTCAGGCCGCCACGTTGCGCCTGCAGTGCCTCGCGCTGCGCGTCCAGTCCGAGGCCCAGGCAACTGCTTGCGGTGTAGGCGGTAATCGCTAAGGGCTTCACAATTCAGTATTCTTCACAAATCGGCATTCTTCACAAATCCGCAATCAGCAGTACGTTCGAAAAAAGCGTGCCCTGGCTCATCGGTCGGACCTTGACATCAAAGCCTGAGTCACGCAGCAAGCGAATCCACTCGGTGAGTGTTCGGCAGTACAAACGGCCGAGCTTGTGGCCTCGAACACGCGTCACCACACGATCGACCCAATTGCTGAACCAAAAACCAAAGCCACCATCGGCATCGCCGATGCGCAGCAACAAGCGGCCGTGCGGCTGCAAGGCAAGATGCAAGCGATGCAGCACATCTTTCTGCTCGTCAAACGGCAAGTAATGCAGTACATCAAGAATGACCACCACATCGGACGCCGGAAACGGTGTGCTGGCAATATCACCCAACACAAACTCGGCTTCGACACCCATCGCGGCTTTGGCGCGATCAACATCGTTGGGCATCAGTTCGATGCCGATCAGCTTGGCCTGCAGTGGTGGCCGTGCCCAGTCGGCCGGCCAGCGTTTGGCTTGATATTGAGTATCCGTTGCCAACAACAGCGCCGCCAGCAACCCCTGACCACAGCCGAGATCCAGCACACGTGCGCCACTGCCAATCAAGCCTTCTTCGAGCGCATGCCGGAACGCCGGGTCGCCGGACAGCTTGCCGCGTGCGAAGTAATAGGCGAAGCGACCCGACGACTTGTAGCGCGCACTCGCCAGATCAACGATCGCCTTGAACTCTGCCTGACTCATGAATGAAACGCCTGCGGCAGACTGACCGCGCGCAGCTCAAGCTCGGCAATCCGATTTAACAAGCGCGGCAACACTTCGAGAATGACGGGCGTACCATTGCTGCTGCGCGCCGCATGGCCGTCATGCAGCAACAAGATGTCACCGGCCGCCAGATTCTTCTCGAGCCGTTGATAAACACGCTCGGCATCGGCCGCGACGGTATCAAAACCACGGCGCGTCCAGCTCGTCAGTTGCAAACCAAGCTCGGCCAGCACCGGTTGCAGTAAGGGATTGCGCAGGCCAGCCGGCGCACGAAAAAAACGCGGTGCCGTGCCGCTGATTTTTGCTATGGTCGCCTGCGCAGCGGCAATTTCGCGCCGAAAGCCGGCCGGACCTAGAAATGAAAATTGATGACTGTGAACCTGCGTGTGGTTCTCCAGGCTGTGGCCTGCCTTGATAATGCTTTCGGCAATCTCGGGATGCTGGCGCAGTGCTCGGCCGATGCAAAAAAAACTGGCCTGTGCCCGGGCCTGTGCCAATAGCGCTAGCACCTTTGGTGTGACGGCCGGATCCGGGCCATCGTCGAAGGTTAGTGCGATCATCCGCTGTGCCCGCGCTGACTCTGGCAGCCGAGTGAGGTTCGGTCCAAGCATGCTGGAGCGCGGCATCAACCCGGCACCGGTGAGTGCCGCGTGGTTCGCCGCGAGCCCACTCAACCAAAGCGGCCATTGGCCAGGGGCCAATGCCCAGCCGAGCGCCATGGCACCATGCCATGGGACTGACCAACGCATCAGTTGAGACCAATGCTTCATCAGAGGCGCAACGCCAGGCGAGGTGCCACGTCAGCCGCGAACAAATCGAGCGATTTGTTCCACAGCGATTTCCAGGTCGGCCAATCGTGGCCACCGTCCTGAACCAGAACCCGGTTCGGGTCCAGCACCTTGGCGATCTCAGATAAAGAATCGGCAAATCGATCCTGTCGACCAAAACCGAGAATCAAGCGCGTCGCATCCGGTGCCGACGCCTGGTGTTTTCCCAACCAGGCCAGCAGTCGCTTCTCCCAGCCGTTTGCCTCGGTCGACGTCTCAGCCTGCCAACTGCGCAAGCCACCGGCGCGACGCACCTCGGCGATCGCGTTAGGCGAAGCGATGAAGGGCGCCAAGGCAACGATACCTGCAATGCCGGGATAACGTTCGGCCGTCAAGAGCGAACCGAAACCACCGAGCGAAATTCCAACCAGCCAGATTCGTTGGTAGCCTTTGGCGCGGGCCGGCGCAATGACATCGTCGCGCATGCGTTCGGCAATCGAAAAATCTTTGAAGTATCCGTAGTGTGAATCAATCGCGATCGCATCGGCTGCCATATTGCGCCGGCGCAGTTCCTCGATGAAGCCGAACCGCACAAAATCCTGCGGTTCGTCATATGCGCCGGGCAAGAACACGACCAAATGGCGCGGTCCAGGGTGGGCTGCGGGTGCCGGTAGAAAATCAACAATCTGCTGCATCGGAACAATCGCTGGCCGCAACACCGCACAACCGGACAAAGCGATGACCGCCGCGCCCAACAGGGTTCGTCGAAGCATCAAATTATGAGTGCGCGATTGCAGAAACATCCTTGCCGCCGGGACCGATCCATAGGCCAGATAGTACAAGGGCGAGCGCGCAACCCGCCCCAACCGTAGTGCCGAGTGCGGATAAGAGCGGTACTTTTGAAACTGCCAGCACACTAAAGCCGGCCAGCGTCGTCAAGTTGGCCAACACCAGCGAGGCCAGCGTTCCCGAGGAAGGTACGCCCGCCAGATCGCCGTCGCGCAGACTGTGCAGAAACAGCGCGTAGTTCGAACCGATTGCGACCACCAGCAACAGACCGATCAAATGCAGCAGGTTCATTGACTTGCCGAATCCGGCGAAGGCGGCGATCACCAGCACCACCGCGCCGAACAGGGGCGCACACACAATCGCCACACTACCCACCGAACGTAGCACCAGCACCAACAGGGCCACGATCGCCAGCGCCCCGCCCAAGGACAGCCAGGCCGCCTCACGCAGGTATCCGCCATACAACTTGTCGGTTTCGGCTTTCAGCGCCAACAGGCTGACTTGTGCCCCGCTCAACTGAGGGCCAGGCAACGTCGCTAAGGTTCGCGCCAGCAAGGCCGCTTCGATGCTCTGACCGGGGACCGGGCGCAGAGTAATGATGGCCGCCAGTTGACCCGGGCGACCGGCCAACTGCGACTCCACTCTCACCCCGAGTTGGGTATTGACCAGATCGGCGCGCGTCATGGGCGCGGCGGTTCTGGCCCGCTCGACATCTTTGACAAAATCTTGCAGCCGATCCAGCTTGATCGGCAAACCGTCCGCTGCCTGCTTGAGCCGCGCCTGCAATTGCAGCGCGTCGGGCAGCGCAGCCATGCGTTGTCTTTGCAACGATTCCGGCGGCAACAGCTTGCTGGGCGATTCATAGGAACCCAGTTGCTGATTGCGAACCAACGTATCGAGCGCAACACCGACCGCCTCGGCAGCCGCTAACACCTGCTGCTCAGTGGCGGCACTGACGATGACCATCAGGTCGGCGGCAGGCGCACCCAACTCGTTTTGCAATTGTTCGTGCAGCGCCTGCGCCGCCGCTGATATCGGGTTCAAGGCGGCAATATCAGCGTCCCAAAACGACTGCTTGCGGGTGCCGGCGGCCAGCAATGTAAGGCCGGCCACCAGCAGCAAGACCACCGTAACCGGGCGACGCCAGCCGTACCAAAGCTGCAGGGCGCGCATGATTCGGCGGTCGAGCCCGGCCAAATCGCGCGGTTTGAATTGCCTGGGCGTAAGGCTTGGTAACACCGCTTGAGTCACCACGGCGGCCACGATGATGCCGGCAATCGAAAATACGGCGAGCTGTGCCAGGCCCGGAAAGCCAGTGAACAGCAAGGCACCGAAGCCGACCACCGAGGTCATGACGCCGAGTCGAATAGTTCGCCAGAACGCCCGTTGCGGTACCGGCTGACGGCTGGCGATGCGCACCAGATGGTAGAGCGCGTAGTCGACCGACTCACCAATCAAGGTGGTCCCGAAGCCGATCGTCAAACCATGGATTGAACCGAACACCAGCGCAACACACGCCGCACCCGCTGCCACCGCCGACACAATCGGCACCAGCGCCAGGGCGATTGCCCACGGCGAGCGAAACGCCAACCATAAGAGACCAAACACCAGCGCGGTGCCGATCAGGCTCAGGCGCGTGACGTCTACCTCTATGTTGCGGAGCGATTCGACCGCAAACAGACCCGGGCCGGAAAGCAGATGACGATCTGCGCACAGGCCGGAAGCGTGCT
>JANORY010000168.1:0-5029 GCA_031415535.1 Burkholderiales bacterium
TGTTGTGATCGTTGTCAACGTCTATCACCAACGCGCGCAGCACCGCTTCCATCTTGACGGTGACTTCGTCCTGCAACGCTTGCAGTTCGTCGTCCGACTCGACAAAGTCGGCAATATTGTCGTTGGCGTAATAACGCTGGCGGGCAGCCTTGACCCTGTGTCGGATGACCTCGGACATCGGTCGACCCAGGTCAAGCGGTTTTCTGATAATTTCAGCCATGTGACGCTGCTTTTCAATCAACTAAAGCTTAAATTCTACAGGCTGGCCGTCATGCCCCCATCGACATAGAGCACATGGCCATTGACGAAGTTCGACGCCGGTGCGGCCAGAAAGACGGCGGCGCCGGCCAGCTCCTCGACCTGGCCCCAGCGAGCGGTCGGTACACGTTTCTCGATCCAGGCGCTAAACTCGGCATCGGCAACTAATGCCCGGGTCAAGTCGGTTTCAAAATAACCAGGTGCTAAGCCGTTGATTTGTATGTTGTATCGAGCCCAGTCAACACACATGCCCTTGGTCAGCATATTCAGTGCACCCTTGGTCGCCGAATACGGCGCAATCGAGTAGCGGGCAGCCAGCGCATTGACCGAGAGCACGTTAATGATCTTGCCAGCGCGCCGCGCGATCATCGCCTGGACCACCGCCTTGCTGACTAAAAACACGCTGGTCAGGTTGGTCTGCACAATCCGATTAAAGTCGCTGCTGGAAAAGTTTTCCAGCGGACCGCGAATCTGAATGCCGGTGTTGTTGACCAGAATGTCAATGGCACCAACCTGGGCTTCGATGCCGGCAATTGCCTGGTTCACAGCGTGCTCGGCGGTCACATCAAAGGCACTGATATGGGTTTTGAAGCCCGCCGCGATGAACTCGGCCTGGGCGGTTGCCAGCATTGTCACGTCGCGGCCGTTCAGCACGATTTGTGCACCGGCGCGCGCCAGCCCGGCAGCCAGCGCCTTGCCAATGCCTCGGCTCGAACCCGTGATCAGGGCGGTTTTGCCGGTCAGATCGAACAGCGGATTAGTAGCCGATATCAATGGGTTCATAAGTTCATTTTAAATCGATGGTTACAGAATCATTCGGCTCATAACGGCGGGCTTGATATAAATTTTTGGCTGAATCGTTTGGCCGAGCAGACCGGCTGAGTCCTTGGTTATGGGATCGTGCCCTATGCTGTGTAAAATTACAGCACTGTCGAATTCTCAGTCTGAAAGCCCATGGCGAATCTGCTCGCGAACCTGAACGAACCGCAACTCGCGGCAGTCACCTTGCCGGCGCAGCACGCGCTAATCCTGGCCGGTGCCGGTAGCGGCAAAACGCGCGTGCTGACCACGCGTATCGCCTGGCTGATCTCGACCGGTCAAATTTCACCGTTGGGCATTCTGGCGGTCACCTTTACCAACAAGGCCGCCAAGGAAATGCTGACGCGCCTGGCGACCCTGCTGCCGATCAATTTGCGCGGCATGTGGGTTGGCACCTTTCATGGTCTGTGTAACCGCATGTTGCGCGCGCACTTTCGTGATGCCGGCTTGCCGCAGGGCTTTCAGATTCTTGATTCGCAAGATCAGTTGGCCGCCATTAAACGCATGTTAAAGGCGGCCAATGTCGATGATGAAAAATTTCCGCCGCGTAATGTTCAGTACTTCATCAATGGCAACAAGGAGGAGGGTGTCCGTGCCTCGGCGGTCGAAGCCAGTGACGATTACAACCGCCGCTTAGTTGAGTTGTATCGAACCTATGACGAACAATGCCAGCGCGAGGGCGTGGTCGATTTCCCTGAGTTGTTACTGCGCTGTTATGAGTTGCTGTGCAATCACCAAGCCATCAGGGAGCACTATCAGAGCCGCTTTCGGCACATACTGGTTGACGAGTTTCAGGACACTAACAGTTTGCAGTACCGCTGGCTGCAAGTCCTGGCTGGTCGAATGACCGCCACCAAATTTGCCAGCAAGGGCGCAGGCGGCGCGCGTCTGCCGCCCTCGGAGGCCGATACCCGCCACGAAGGCGCGATCTTCGCGGTCGGCGATGACGACCAGAGTATCTATGGATTTCGCGGTGCCGATGTCGCCAACATGGCGGCCTTTGAGCGCGAGTTCAAAGTGCGCAATCTGATTAAGCTGGAACAGAATTACCGTTCGGCCGGCCGTATTCTGACGTGTGCCAATGCGCTGATCAAAAACAATTCGCATCGGCTCGGCAAGAATCTCTGGACTGACGCTGGCGATGGCGAGCCGGTGCGGGTTTATGAATCGATGACCGACACCCAGGAAGCGCAGTGGCTGATTGAAGAAATTCGCGGCTTGATCGCCGAGGGCCACCTGCGGAACGATCTGGCCATTTTGTATCGCTCGAATGCGCAGTCGCGGGTCATCGAGCACGCGCTGTTCTCGGCTGGCTTGCCGTACCGTGTCTACGGCGGCTTGCGATTTTTCGAGCGTGCCGAAATCAAGCATGCGCTGGCGTACCTGCGGTTAATTGAAAATGGCCATGATGACGGCGCGTTTTTGCGCGTGGTCAACTTCCCAACACGCGGCATCGGCGCTCGCTCGCTTGAGCAACTGCAGGACCTGGCCCGTGCCCGCCAATGCAGCCTGTTCGATGCGGCGGCGCAGGCCATTGGCGGCGCGGCTAGCAAGTTATCGAGCTTCACCCGGATGATCGAAAACCTGCGCAGCCAAACGCAAACGCTTTCGCTGGCTGAAATGGTTGAGCAGACCATTGAAGTCAGCGGACTCATTGGCCACTACCAAACCGAAAAGGAAGGTCAGGATCGCATCGAAAATTTGCGTGAACTGGTCAACGCGGCGGTTGCCTTCCTGTCTGAAGAGCGTATTGCACAAGATGTCCCCGCCAACCTTGGTGTCAGCGCGGCAGCAGCGCCAGTTTATGCAGCCGACCCAATAGTTTCGCAAGTGATCGACGTGAACACGCCGGGCGTCGTGCCGCAAGGCTCGCCGCTGGCTTCCTTTCTGGCGCATGCCTCACTGGAGTCCGGTGACAATCAGGCCGGCGAGGGCACCGACGCCATTCAATTGATGACCGTTCATTCAGCCAAAGGTCTGGAATTCGATGCAGTTTTTATGACCGGTCTGGAAGAAGGTCTGTTTCCGCATGAAAATTCAATTTCTGCCGATGACGGTCTGGAGGAAGAACGACGACTGATGTACGTCGCCATTACCCGCGCCCGGCAGCGGCTTTATTTGTCATTCAGCCAGACCCGCATGCTGCATGGCCAGACGCGCTACAACATGAAGTCGCGGTTTCTTGCCGAGTTGCCCGACGACGCTCTGAAGTGGCTGACGCCAAAGCTTGCGCCGGCCTACCGGGAGGGCTATGGTGGTGCCTGGGAGGGCATGACCGGGCGTCGTGGCATCCCCGGTTATGCACCCGGTGCAGGTTCCGGCGCTAACGGTCGCGTCAATTTTGACAGTGGGCGGCTCACGGCCGCCGAGCAACGCAGCGCACAACAGTTTGATCGCGGTGTGGCTTTTCGGATCGGCCAGAACGTCGCGCACGCTAAATTTGGCGAAGGGGTGATCATCAATATCGAAGGCAGTGGCGGCGACGCCCGCGCTCAGGTCAACTTTGGCCGCGAAGGGGTCAAGTGGCTGGCTTTATCGGTTGCGAAACTCGAGGTGCGCGCATAAAGCGACAAGACCATTGTCAGCCGTTCCCGGTCGACTTGCGTTATTCTCGTGATCAGGTGCTGCGGCTTGGCCGCTACCGACCTGAATTTATCGTGACATGAAACAATCCGACAGGAGACAAAATGAAGTTAAAGTTAACCATATCCGCCTTGGCCTTCGTGGCCGCGTTGAGCGCTATCGTTACCGGCCCGGCGTTGGCGCAAACCCAGGGCGTTAGCAAGACCGAAGTTCTGCTCGGCACTATCCAGGATCTGTCCGGCCCGATCGCCGCTTATGGCAAATCGTCGCGCAACGGCATGCAACTGATGGTCGATGAAGTTAACGAACAAGGCGGCATTAACGGTCGCAAGATCAAGCTGATCACCGAAGATTCCGGCTACGATCCGAAAAAGGGCGTATTAGCCACCCAGAAATTGGCTCAGAACGACAAGATATTCGCGATGGTGGGTGTGATGGGTACACCGGTTGCCATGGCGGCGATGCCCATCCTGTTCGAGAAGAATATTCCGCATGTCTCGCCGATCACCGCGGCGCGCCAGATGTACGAACCGCTGCACAAGCTGAAATATTCGTTCGCTGCGACCTACTACGACCAGATGCGTTCGGTAGTTCAGCATATGAACAAGATCAAGGCTGATCGCAAGTGGTGCTTGATCCATCAAGACGACGACTTTGGCCAGGAGTTTTTGGTCGGTGCGACCGATGGTCTGAAGGCAGTGGGCAAGACACTGGTGGAAAAAACCAGCTACAAGCGCGGTGCAACCGAGTTTTCGTCGCAAGTTCAGAAAATGAAGGGTTCGGGCTGTGACACGCTGTTAATGGGCACGATCATCCGTGAGACAGTCGGTACGATGGCCGAAGCGAAGAAAATCGGCTGGGCACCCGAGTTCGTCGGCAGCTCAGCGGCCTACACCCATCTGATTCACAAGCTGGGCGGCCCGCTGGCCGAAGGCTTTATCGCTTCGCACACCGTGGCGCACCCGTATCTGGATGATGCCTCGGACAAAGTTCGCTTCTGGGCTTCGAAGTACAAGACGCGCTTCGGCGAGGAGCCGGATGTGTTCTCGGTGTACGGCTACGTCATCATGGATCAAGCGGTCAAGACCATCGCCAAGGCGGGTAACAACCTGACCGTCGAGTCGTTTATCAAAGCGCTCGATTCGTCAACGTTCGCACCCGACATGTTCGGTGGCGACACCGCCTCTTATTCGCCGACTAAGCATTTAGGCAGCGACAAGTCACGGTTATCGCAAATCAAGAACGGCAAGTGGACGGTCATCAGCGAGTATGTCGGTCCGGAAGGCAAGAAATAATCGCTTGGGCGGGCGTCTGGACGACGCCAGCACTTTATTTAGTCGTATAGCGTGCAGCAAGCGAGGTCGGCGAG
>JANORY010000169.1:0-10106 GCA_031415535.1 Burkholderiales bacterium
ATGTTGCAGCCAGTCGCGCAGGTCATTAATCACGCGCAGCCGCAGCGGTTCGGACTCGTTAAACAGCTCGTGAAACGCCGTTTCATACCAGCGGGTGCTCAGCCAGCGCTGGCCGGCCAGTTCCTGGAATCGCGCGCTGCCGGCCGGATCGACCAAGCGATCGCTGCCGGCGACCATCAGCAGGGTGGGAACCATCAAGCTGCCGGCCTTGTGTTGGATCAATTCACCGGCGTGCATCAACCTCATCACCAGACGCGCGCAGACTCGGTTGTGAACCAGCGGATCATTACGGTAGACGGCGACGACATCGCCGTCGTGCGACAGATGCGCGGCGTCGATGCCATTGCCGACGGCCAGATTCGGTGCCAGACGGTGCAAGATTTTAAGCAGCAAGCGCTGCGGCGCACTCAAACCAAGTGCTATGGCGGGCGAGCTGAGGATCAGACCCTGTACGCTCAGACCTTCAATCAGAACCAACTCGGCGGCCAAGCTGCCGCCCATACTGTGGCCGAGCAATAAGGGCGGAGCACCAATTTCTTCGCCGAACCTCGAGATCTGCGCCCGCGCGTCCTCAAGTAACGCTCGACGGTGATCAATGACACCTCGTTTGCCCGCCGAGGCACCATGTCCCCGATGGTCATGTGCGCGCACCTGCCAGCCCAGTGAATTGAGCCAGCGCGCCAGCGCGTCGTAACGTCGGCAATGCTCGCCCAGCCCGTGCAACAGATAAATTCCACGCGCGGACCCGGTGGTCGATTCTGATCCGTTGCCGACGCCGACGCTCGCTGGATTCCACTTCGGTAGGGATGCTGCGGCTCGCCAGTCGACCTGATGCAATTCCAGGCCATCGACACCGGCCGGTTTCGACTCGGTCAGCTCGGACGCAAACCGCATTTCGACATGTTCAATGCCGACTTCCAGATACGGATCGCTAGTCACCGTAAAGCCGAACTTCGTGTACAGGTTCTTGATCGCCGCTTGCGCGCTCAGCTCAAACGCGGCCTCACCGCGACGAAAGCCGACTTGCATCAGTGCGTCAACCAAGCGCTGCGCAATGCCCTGACGGCGATGCTCGGGCAAGACCGCCATCCGACCGATGTGAGCGTCGGGCAGTAGCCGACCCGTCGCGACCGGCTGATTGTTTCGATACGCCACACAATGCAGGGCTACCGCATCGGCGTCGTCCCATTCATGCTCGGGGTCAATGCCCTGCTCGTCGACAAACACCCTGCCGCGCACCCAGGTTGCATCGCCTTGCAGGTCAGACCAGCGACCAAACTTCAGCTTGATCGGGTCATCGTGACTATCTGCTCGCTTCAAATCAATTTGACGACTTGTTTGCCCAGATTTTTGCCATTCAGCAATCCCATAAATGCTTGTGGCGCGGACGCCAGGCCCACTGCTACGGTCTCCTTGAATTTCATCTGGCCACTGGCCACCAGCGCAGCCAGCTCAGCCAGCGCCGTCGGCCAATGTTCGGGATGTTCGGAGACAATAAAGCCTTGAATTTTCAGTCGATTGATGAGGATGGAGCGAACGTTTTGAATCGGCATCGGTTCACCGTTGTAGGAAGAAATCAGACCACAGACGGCAATCCGGCCAAATGCATTCATCCGCTTCAAGACGCCATCGAGCACCGGACCACCGACATTGTCGAAGTAGCCGTCAATACCGCTTGGCGTTGCCGCCAGCAAGTCATTGGCGAGATTACCGCCTTTGTAATCCACGCAAGCATCGAACCCGAATTCCTTGACGACCACGGCACATTTTTCGGCGCCGCCGGCCACACCCACGACCCGACAGCCGTGAAACTTGGCAAGTTGTCCGACCACGGCACCAACCGCACCGCTGGCCGCCGACACCACGACGGTTTCACCGGACTTCGGCGCAATGATCTTGTTCAGGCCATACCAAGCTGTGACGCCGGGCATACCGACCGCGCCCAAGTAGGCCGACAAAGGCACCTTGCGCGCATCGACCTTGCGCAGTCCCTTGCCGTTATCCTTGCCATAGAGCTGCCAGCCCGACATCGCGACCACCGTGTCACCGAGCGCAAATCCAGGATGGTTCGACTTCACCACCTCGCCGACCGTACCACCGCCCATCACTTCATTCAGGGCCTGCGGCGTGGTGTAGGATTTGACGTCGTCCATCCGACCGCGCATGTACGGATCGAGCGACAGAAAGTGATTACGGATCAGCACTTCACCGTCGGCAATTTCAGGAATCGGCGCTTGCTCAAGGCGAAAATTGGCAGCGCTCACCGCCCCGGTTGGACGACTCGCCAATAAAATTCTTTGATTCATTTCCATGTTTGTTCCTTAAAAAATCGCTCAATCAATCAGTATTCTGACGGCCCACTTCTGACGGCTATGAAGCCGAATTCAGACCGCCGACACGCCGCCATCGATAGCCAGAATTTGCCCGGTAATATGCTTGCCGGCGTTCGAGCAGAACAGCAGCGCAGCGCCCTGCAAATCATGGTCATCGCCAATCCTTTGAAGCGGCGTCAGCGCCTTCAATTTGTCTTCGAATTCGTGCAACGCGCCCTGCGTCATGCGCGACGGAAAAAACCCGGGTGCCAGTGCATTGACGGTGATCCCGAATGGGCCCCATTCACCTGCCAAAGCTCGGGTAAAGTTCACCAATCCGCCCTTGGTCGTGTTGTAGGCTAGTGTCTTGTTGGTATTCGGTGGATTGCCGCGCAGTCCGGCGATCGAGGCGACGTTCAGGATTCGTCCATAGTGCCTGGGAATCATCGAGCGCCGGCCGATCTCCTGGGTCAGCACGAAGACACCGGTCAGGTTTATGTTGACCAGCTTCTGCCAGGCCGCCAGCGGATGATCCTCTGCCGGTGACACCCAGGACGCTCCGGCGTTATTGACCAGGATGTCGCAGGCACCCAGCCGATCCAGTGCCCGAGCGGCGAATTCAGAAATGTCATCGGTCTGACTTAAATCGCACGCCAAGGCACTGACCTGCAAACCGCGCGCCGTGAGTCTTGCGACGGTATGGCCAAGCTCGTCTGCCTTGCGAGCAGTCAACAGTACCTGTGCACCCGCCTCGGCAAGTGCCTCGGCAATCTGCAGCCCAAGACCCCGCGAGCCACCGGTGACAATAGCGTTTCGACCGGTCAGATCGAATAGATCTCGGACTGTCACTAAGCGGACCTCAAGGCGAACCTCATACGGGTGCCGTTCGCGGTAATTGCTTCAAACGATTTCGAACAGGCCAGCCGCACCCATGCCGCCGCCCACGCACATAGTGACCACCGCCCATTTTGCGCCGCGTCGCTTGCCTTCAATCAGAGCGTGGCCGGTCAGGCGTTGGCCGCTGACGCCATAGGGATGTCCTACCGCAATCGCGCCGCCATTAACGTTCAGACGATCAGCCGGAATGCCGAGTCGGTCGCGGCAATAAATAACCTGAACGGCAAACGCTTCGTTCAATTCCCACAGATCGATATCCTGCACCTTCAAACCAGCGCGGGCCAACAGCTTCGGAATGGCAAACACCGGGCCAATACCCATTTCATCCGGCTCACAGCCGGCGACCGCAAAACCGCGAAAGTAGCCGAGCGGTTTGATGCCGCGTTGCTCGGCGCGTTTGGCATCCATCACGACGCAAGCACCGGCACCATCAGAAAACTGGCTGGCATTACCTGCAGAAATAACACCGCCCGGTAGCGCCGAGCGAATCTGCGACACCGCTTCGTAGGTCGTGTCGGCACGCCGACCTTCGTCATCACTCAAGACCACTTCGTGGGTGATCATCTGACCGGTGTTCTTATCGGCCACCGCGCAGCGCACGGTGATCGGCACAATCTCGTCTTTGAACTTGCCGGCCGCGGCGGCCGCACAGGCCCGTTGTTGGCTCTGCGCGCCGTACTGGTCTTGGACGTCACGGGCGATGTTGTAGCGCTTGGCAACCATTTCGGCGGTTTGCAACATCGGCCAATAGACCTCAGGCTTTTTCGCCTGCAAGCTAGCGTCGATCATCATGTGCATATTCATTTCGTTCTGCACACAGGAAATCGACTCGACGCCGCCGGCGACATAAATGTCCGCCTCGCCGGCAATAACGCGTTGCGCGGCCAGCGCAATGGTTTGCAAGCCGGACGAACAAAAGCGGTTCACCGTGACGCCGGAAACCGTGACCGGTAGACCCGCGGCCAGCGCAATCTGCCGGGCAATGTTTGCGCCCGTGGCACCCTCCGGGTTGGCGCACCCCATGATGACGTCCTCGACTTCTTCACCGGCAATGCCGGCACGCTCCAGCGCGGCCTTGACGACGTGACCACCCATGGATGCGCCATGCGTCATATTCAGGGCACCTTTCCAGGATTTTGCCAATCCGGTCCGGGCAGTAGAGACGATGACCGCTTCACGCATGATGAATTCCTTTTTCGCTTGAAAATACTTAGCTATTGAATGTTTTGCCGGCGTTGGCTAGCTTCTTCAGCAAGGGGGCCGGCTTCCAGAATGCCTTGTCACCGCGCGCGCTGGCTGCAAAATTGTTCAGCCGATTGACGACGTTAAACAATCCATAGGCATCGGCGTACAACATGGGTCCACCCAGGTGCAGCGGAAAGCCGTAACCATTCAGATAAATCATATCGATATCCGAGGCGCGCAGCGCAATACCTTCTTGCAAAATACGCGCCCCTTCGTTGACCAGCGCGAACATCAGTCGGTGCACAATTTCATCATCGCTGATCTTGCGCGGTGTGAGCTTTAACGATGCGCGATGGTCGGTGATCAGCTTATCGACGATCGGGTCAGGGATCGCATCACGTTTGCCGGGTTCATAACGATACCAGCCGCTGCCGGTTTTCTGGCCATAACGGCCGAGTTCGCAGAGTTTGTCGGCGATTCGCGGGTACTTCATGTTCGGCTGCTCAAGGTAGCGGCGCTTGCGTATAAACCAGCCGACATCGTTGCCCGCCAGATCACCCATGCGAAACGGACCCATCGCAAATCCGAGCTTTTCAATCGCCCGGTCGATCTGTTGCGGACTTGCGCCCTCCTCCAGCATATACAGGCCTTGGCGGCTGTATTGCTCGATCATGCGATTGCCGATGAAGCCATCGCAGACCCCTGAAACCACGCCGATTTTCTTGATTTTCTTCGACAAAGCCATGGTTGTCGCCAACACGTCCTTGGCGGTTGCAGCGCCACGCACGACTTCGAGCAGGCGCATGACGTTAGCCGGCGAAAAGAAGTGGGTGCCAATCACGTCCTGCGGCCGCCGGGTGAACGCGGCGATCTGATTGACATCGAGCGTTGAGGTATTACTGGCCAGAATCGCGCCGGGCTTCATCACCGCATCGAGTTTCTTGAACACAGTCTCCTTGACCGACATTTCTTCAAATACTGCCTCGACGACAATATCGGCGTCCTTAAGTGCAGCATAGTCCAGCGTCGGCGTGATAAGCGCCATGCGGGTGACGACATCCTCGGGTTTCAGGCGGCCGCGCTTGGCACTGTTCTCGTAGTTCTTGCGAACGATGCCGAGTCCGCGATCAAGTGCTTCCTGGCTGGTTTCAAGAATAGTCACCGGAATGCCGACGTTGACGAAGTTCATCGCAATGCCGCCGCCCATGGTGCCGGCGCCGATCACCGCAGCCGAGCGAATCGGCCGCAGCGGCGTGTCCTCTGGAATATCGGGAATCTTGCTGGCCGCACGCTCACCAAAAAACGCATGTCGCAGGGCGCGCGACTCAGGCGTTTGGACCAACTCGAGAAAAGCGTTGCGTTCGATCCGCATACCATCATCGAAACTCATCGTCGCGGCAGCCCCCACCGCCTCGACACATTTCAGTGGTGCCGGATAATTACGGGCAACGGCGCGAACCGTATTGCGCGCAAATTGAATGTAGCCCTGCGCATTGGGATAATCGATCTTCAGGTCGCGCACTTTGGGCAGGCCACGCTTTTCTGATACTGCAGCGCGTGCCAGACTGATGGCAGCCGCCAACAAGTCACCCTCGATGACGTCGTCGAACAGTTTGGTGCCCTTGAACTTTTCGCTCTTGACTGGCTCGCCACTGACGATCATGTTGAGCGCCATTTCATAGGGAATCACCCGAGGCAGACGCTGCGTGCCGCCTGCGCCCGGCAGTATTCCGAGCTTGACTTCTGGCAATGCGATCAGTGCGCCCACTTTGGCAATTCGGAAATGGCAACCGAGCGCCAGCTCCAATCCGCCACCCATGGCGACCGAATGCACCGCCGCCACCACCGGTTTGCTCGATTGCTCCAGCAATCGTATGAGCGTTAACAGATTCGGTTCCGCTAACGCTTTTGGCGAACCAAACTCACGAATATCCGCGCCGCCGGAGAACGCCTTGCCGGCTCCGGTCAGAACAATGGCCGTGACAGCCGGATTTGCCAACGCACGGTTCAGTGCTGCAACAATGTCGCGCCGCAAGTCGTAACCGAGTCCGTTGACCGGCGGACTGTCCATGGTAATGATGGCGACGTCCTGGTCTTCCTGATAGTGCGCTGTACTCATTTTTGCTCGCTGTGATTGCTTGCTGAAATTGCTTACTGTGATGGTTTGCTGCAATTGCCTGCTGTGATTGCTCCGCGCTCAGGCCGTCGGAAGTTTGTAGGCAGAGAACTGTTCGCGTAGTTTGGTCTTCAGAATTTTGCCGGTGGCACCGAGCGGAATGGCGTCAACGAACTGAACATCGTCGGGCATCCAGAACTTGGCGATCTTGCCTTCGTAAAACTGCAGCAAGGCTTCGCGGGTCACTTTGGTATCTGGCTTTCTGACCACAATCAGCAAGGGCCGTTCGTCCCACTTCGGATGGAGAACACCAATGACCGCCGCATTGGCCACGTCCGGATGGGACATCGCCAGGTTCTCAAGGTCGATCGAGCTGATCCACTCACCACCCGACTTGATGACATCCTTGCTGCGATCGGTGATCTGCATGAACCCGTCGACGTCGATGGTAGCAACGTCGCCGGTCGGAAACCAGCCATTACCCTCGGCGTCGTACTTGAGCGGATCGCCGCCATCGGCTTTGAAGTATTCCTGAATGACCCACGGGCCGCGCACCAAAAGGTTACCGTAGGATGTGCCGTCCCAGGCCAACTCCTGGCCGGCGTCATCGACAATTTTCATATCGACGCCGTACATCACCCGGCCTTGTTTCTCGAGCAACTTTTGCCGGGCCGCCAGCGGCCGGTCGGCCGGCGTGTTCTGCAATCCGCAGGTCGTTCCGAGCGGCGACATCTCGGTCATGCCCCAGGCATGAATTACTTCGACGTCAAAATCCTCGCGGAAGCTGCGGATCATCGTCGGCGGGCAGGCTGAGCCGCCAATCACGGTTCGGCGCAAACTCGAAAACTTCAGATTATTTTGCCGGACGTGATTCAACAGTCCCAGCCAGACGGTCGGCACACCCGCCGAAAAGCTCACCTGTTCGGATTCAAACAGCTCGTAGACCGACTTGCCGTCGAGCTGCGGTCCGGGAAACACCAGCTTGGTGCCAATCATCGGTGCCAGGTACGGCAGACCCCAGGCATTGACATGAAACATCGGTACCACCGGCAAGATGCAATCGCGCGCCGAGAGGTTCATGACATCGGGCAAGGCCGAAGCAAAAGCATGGAGCACGGAGGAGCGATGCGAATACAAGGCACCTTTCGGATTGCCGGTAGTCCCCGAGGTGTAGCACAGTCCCACTGCACTGCTTTCATCGAGCGCCGGCCAGTTAAAGTCAGCGGCACCACTCGCCAGTACTTCCTCGTAACACAGCAGGTTTGGCACTTTGCTGGCAGCGGGCATATGAGCCCGGTCGGTCATGACGATCCAGCCACGGATGTTTGGACAGTGCGCTGCGATGGCCTCGACGATCGGCAAGAACGTCAGGTCGAACGCCAGGAATTGGTCCTCGGCATGGTTCGCGATCCAGACGATCTGATCCGGATGCAGCCGTGGATTGATGGTGTGTACTACCGCACCATTGCCACCGGCTGCGTAATACAGCTCCATGTGGCGATAGCCGTTCCAGGCCAGCGTTGCGACTCGGTGACCAGCCGACAGACCCAGGCGCTCAAGGGCGCTGGCCATTTGCCGCGCGCGGTTATTGCAGTCGAGATAGGTATAGCGATGAATGTCGCCTTCAACCCGTCTCGATACGATCTCGGTTTTGGCGTGGTGCCGTGCGCCATGCGTCAACAAGGACGTGATGAGCAACGGGAACTTCATCATCAGGCCGTGCATGAATTATCTCCGGTTCGAATTTTTGGGATTCCAAGCGCATATTAATCTGCGCTAGCGGGCAACGCAGACCATTTAGTCTGAGTACGCCTCGGCGATCAATCAAAAATCGAAATTCGGAGTCCGGCCAGTGACTAACGAATACTCAGGACTTCTTGACTTTTTCCAACATGCGAAAAATCGGCGTCGGCGACCCTTTGAACAGGCGCTTCAGCGATTTGGGCATACAACGGCGCTCCAGGGTATTGCGACGATTTCGGTTTACATCAGCCATGGAATCTGCGTCCAAGAGGTTAAGCAACCCACAAGTATAGCAGTCGCATTACAATAGCGATATGAAGATACTCTACGACCTGTTGCCCATCGTCCTGTTTTTTGTCGCCTTCAAGTTGGCGGGGATTTATGTCGCTACCGCCGTGGCGATCGTCGCCAGTGTCCTGCAAATTGCCTGGCTAAAATTTCGCGGCAAGCGGGTCGAAGGCATGCAATGGGCTGGCCTGATCATCATTGTTGTGTTCGGCGGCATGACGTTGCTGCTGCAGGACGAGAGTTTTATCAAGCTCAAGCCGACCATTTTGTACGCCTGTTTCGCCATTGCACTGGTCGCTGCGAAAGTGTTCCTGAAGCGTAACCTGATCAGCTCCATGATGGGCAAACAACTGCAGTTACCGGCGGTGGTCTGGGAGCGCCTGAACTGGGCCTGGGTTGGATTTTTTGCCTTTATGGCGGTGCTGAACCTGTTTGTCGCCAATTAGTTCCCGCCCGAATCCTGGGTCATCTTCTAATTGTTTGGTGCGTTGGGTTTGACCATTCTTTTTGTGATCGCCCAGGCGGTGTACCTGAGCCGACACGTCTCCGAGGCCTGACCATGTCCCTGCCCCCGCCCTTGCCCCGTACTGCACCCGTACGGCCGAGCTTAGCCGACATTGAGCAACGTATGGTGCTAGGCTTCCCCAATGCACAGATTCGCCTGACGGACGAAAGCCACCTGCATGCCGGACATGCCGGTGCCGAAGGCGGTGCCGGTCATTACCGCATCCACATTACCCATCCGAGTTTTGCCGGCCTGAACCGAGTCGCTCGACACCGCCTCGTGTATCATGCCGTCGCCGATTGGATGCCCCATCGAGTGCACGCTTTGTCGATCGAAGCGTTGACACCAGACGAACCTGGCGCCGGGTCTGCCGGCACCGCCTCCTAAACAAGGACGCTTCATGTTTTTTCCCCTCTCAGCCCCTCGCTTGGCGGTGCTCGCCACGAGCCTCGCCGTCGGCCTCATGGTTAGCCTTCCAGCAGTTGCTCAAAACGCCGCCGTGGTCAACAATAAACCGATTTCAAAGAAAAAAGTCGACGACTTTGTTGAAATGCTCAAAGGCCAGGGTCGCCCGGACACCCCTGAATTGCGCACCGCTGTTCGCGAAGAACTGATCGCCCGTGAGTTATTCTCGCAAGAGGCCGAACGAAACGGTTTGACCAAGAACGCTGAGGTTCAGCGACAGATCGATACCGCCCGGCAAGACATTCTGATCCGCGCCATGATTCGGGAGCATTTGAAGAAGAATCCGGTCAAGGACGCCGACGTACAAGCAGAGTACGAAAAAGCCAAGAGCCAGATGACGGCGGAAAAGGAATACCGCGCCAAGCATATTCTGGTTGAGAAAGAAGACGCGGCCAAACAGATCATTGCTGATCTGAAAAAAGGCAGCAAGTTCGAAGATCTGGTCAAGCAGTCGAAAGATACCGGCTCAGCCGCGAACGGCGGCGATCTTGACTGGAATCCGCCTGGCCAGTTCGTCAAGGAGTTTTCCGAAGCGATGACCAAGCTTGAAAAGGGCAAATTCACCGAAGTACCGGTGAAAACTCAGTTCGGTTAC
>JANORY010000170.1:0-1308 GCA_031415535.1 Burkholderiales bacterium
GCGCACGAAGGCCACCGCCACCGGTCGTTGGGCGCGCGTCTGGTTCGAGGTCACCGAGCCCAGCAGCGCGTCGGCAATTTCTTGCATACCGGCGGCCTCCTCAGTGCGGGCCTTTTGACCGCGCAGCCGAATGGCGGCGCGCGCCGAGTCGGGCGGTGCCAGCAAGGGACCGAACAAGGCCAGACTGCGCACCATGGACGGTTCACGCGCCGCCATATGGGTGGCGACTATCGCACCCATTGAGTGTGCGACGACATGAACGCGCGACAGACCGGCGGCTTTCATGACCTTGAACGCCGCATCGACAAATCCACTGATCGATAGCGTGCCCTGAACGCGGTCCGAGCGTCCCGAGCCAGGCAGGTCAATTCGCAGCGCCACGAACGGTGCAACCGCGTTCATCAGCGGTGCCCAGGTGTTGGAGCTGCCGCCCAGGCCATGAATCATCAGGACGGCATCGCCGCCGTTGCCGGCCGGTGGACTCGTCTCGAAGGCGATACGTTCAACAAATCGGGTTGACATGTAATTTGGCGTCAGAGCTCAAAAAACTTCGATGAGGCTGCCGACACGCTCCTATGCTGCCGACAAGGACATGCGGGTTCTCGCCGACTTGATATCGGGTTCCTTGTAGAACACGCCATCTTTCATCACCGCCAAAATTTTCGATTGATCCTGCAGCACCGAAATGTTTGACAGCGGATCGCCGTCGACTAACAGCAGGTCGGCCAGGTAGCCGTCTTTGATCTTGCCGAGCTCGTCGGCTTTCATCATGATTTGCCCGCCCAGTTGGGTGGCCGATAACAGTGCCTGCATCGGTGTGAACTCAAGATACTTGACGAAGTACTCAAGGTCTTTGGCATTGCTGCCGTGTTTGATCCAGGCAAAGCCGTAGTCACCGCCGGGCAAGATCCGAATGCCGCGCCGATGCATTTTCTTGAGCGACTCGATCGCGTTTTCCAATTCACGGTGATAGCCCATGCCCTTGGCAATCGCCGGCGTAATGCCCCACTCGGAAGCGTGAAACGAAGTATTGACCAGCCAGGCTAAACCCGGCGCAACGAAATGCTTGTCCTTATTGGCTTCGAGCATGTCGAGCGCTTCTTCATCGGTGAAGCTGGCGTGGAAAATCAGTTCGATGCCGTGCCGCACACATTGTTTGACCGATTCACAAGAGCGCGCATGGGCCGCCAGACGTTTACCGCGCATGCGCACTTCCTGAACCGCGACTGCAATCTCAGCGTCGGTCATCGGCGTTGTTTCGGCGTCGATGCCGGCGATGTATTCGCCGGACAGGTTCAACTTGATGGT
>JANORY010000171.1:0-1870 GCA_031415535.1 Burkholderiales bacterium
ATCTCGACGATCGCGTCGCCGGCTGCGGGGGCGACGGCCTCGACGATGCGCTTGAGTACTCCGGGGTCATGCAGGAAGTGTTGACCAAAACGCTTCCGCGTTTTCAATAGGATCGCTTTCGGGCCTTCACCTGTCTTCGAGGCGAATTTCGACGTAGATCCGGTCGCGCAACTGGCGCAACCAGTCCTGGTAGGCTTCGTCGGCGCGCCGTTCACGCAACGCCTGCCGGGCCTGCTGTCTTACCCGGTCCGGCGAAGCTTCATCGACGCGGCGCTCATCGACCATGATCAGATGCCAACCAAACGGCGAGCGCACCGGCTCGCTGACTTTCTTCAACTCCAGCCCGTCCATTGCACGCTCGAACTCAGGCACGGTATCGCCCTGGTAGACCCAACCCAGATCGCCGCCATTGCCGGCCGAACCATCGACCGAAAACTGCTTGGCCATATCGTCAAAGGTCGCTCCGCCCTGCTCAATCCGCAGTTTGATTTCGCGCAAACGCCGCAAGATCTCGGCCTCAGCGACAACTTCAGTCGGTCGAATCAGGATATGTTTGGCACGCGTCTGTTTAACCGGCGCGCCGCCGATTCTGCCACCACCGGATTCGCGTCGATCGAGCAGCTTGAGCACATGAAAACCATTCGGGCTGCGGACCAGTTCAGCCGTTTCTCCCGCCTTGAGCGTTGCTACCGCCTGCACAAACAACTCGGGCAAACGATCGGCCCCGCGCCATCCGAGGCCGCCGCCGGTCAGTCCCTCGGGTGCGTCCGAAAACGACGCAGCCATACGCGCAAATTCGACGCCTTTCTGAGCCTGCCGAACTAACTCTTCGCCCCGCGCACGTTGCCGATTGATTTGTTCGGTGTTGGCACCCTCCGGCAGGCGCAACAGAATCTGCGCGATGTTGTACTCGGCAGGCCCGGCGGGCGTAGCCCCTTGTTCAGCCAGGAAACTCGCAATGTCCGCCTCGCTGATCTGAACCCGCGCATCAACCTCGCGCTCGCGCACCCGGCCCACCAAAATCTCGGTTCGCAAATCATCTCTGAAGCGCGCGAACGAACTGCCTTCGCGCTCGATGCGGTCACGCAACTGCGGCAAACTCATTCGATTCTGCTCGGCAATGACTGCTACCGCACGATCGACCTGGGCATCATCAACCCGAACACCGATATCGCGTGCCAACTGAACCTGCGCCCGATCAACGATCAATCGATCCAGCACCTGAGTGCGCAGCACATCCTCGGGCGGTATCTCGATGTTCTGGCGCTTTAATTGCAACTCGACCGAGCGCATCCGGCTCGATAGCTCGATGGCGGTGATGACGTCGCTGTTCACCACCGCAACAATCCGATCGAGATCCTTCAGATTGCGGGTTGCTGCAGCCGTTGCTGGTGCAGCCGTTGCTGGTGCAGTTGTTGGCGTTGGCGTGGGCGTTGGTGCCTGGGTTGCCGGCGGGTTGATCAAGGGTGATTGAGCCGGCGCCACGCCACTCATCAACATTAAGAGACCTGCAATGCCCCAGCGCGTCATCATGAGTGTTATACCTTGTTGGTTGATCGTCATTTCATTCATAACCCGAGTACTTTGAGCCCGGCAATGGCCGGTCGGTTGGCAAGCGATAGCCTGGAATGTTTCGGCGCAGTACTTCAAACGGGCTGCTGCCAACCCGCCCCAAACCGTTCAGGTCAAGTTGAAAGAACCAGGCGGTGGTCGGCGTCGCCGCCGCTGTAATGAATCGCTGAAATACCAGGCGAAAGGTCCAGCAATCTTGAATGTATTCAAATCCCAGCAGGCCCTCAATGATACCGGGCCGCGAATCAACCAGAAGACCGGTCGCGGGATCGATCCGTTTGTTCAAAAACGAGTAGTT
>JANORY010000172.1:0-2243 GCA_031415535.1 Burkholderiales bacterium
TTCAGCAATGTGGTGTTGACCCAGGATTGGCACCCGGCCGGACATGCTTCGTTCGCGTCATCGCACCCGGGTCGCCAACCGTATGAATCCATCAACCTGTCCTACGGGCCACAAGTGCTTTGGCCTGAGCATTGTGTTCAAGGCAGCGCCGGTGCCGCCCTGCATAGCGATCTTTCGGTGCCACATGCGCAACTGATTATTCGCAAGGGCTTTCATGCCGGTGTAGACAGTTACTCGGCATTTCTTGAGGCGGATCGAAGCACTACCACCGGTTTGCAGGCTTATCTGCAAGCGCGCGCCATTGACACGGTCTACCTGGCCGGGCTGGCCACCGATTTTTGCGTGTGCTGGTCGGCGCTTGACGCCCGCGCCGCCGGCTTCACGACGATCCTGATTGAAGACGCCTGCCGGGCAATCGACCTGGACGGATCGCGCGCCAAGGCAATGGCGCAGATGCAGCGCGCCGGCGTGGCGATTTCAAGCGCCGAGCAATGGTCGCTCGCCTAGACGGCGACCAATTGCCGCACGCCGTCGGCGTCGAGATTACTGCCAAGCCCGCGCCGAATAATTTCGCCGCGCTCCATGACCAGATAAGCGTCGGCGATATCGCGCGCGAAATCGTAGTACTGCTCGACCAGCACAATCGCCAGGTCGCCGCGTTCGGCGAGCTTGCGGATCACCCGGCCAATGTCCTTGATCACCGAGGGCTGAATACCTTCGGTGGGTTCATCGAGCAGCAAGACCTTGGGCTGCATGCACAACGCCCGGCCGATCGCCAGTTGCTGTTGCTGGCCGCCGGACAGATCACCGCCGCGACGGCTGCGCATATCGGCCAACACCGGAAATAATTCGTAGATCATCGGCGGAATCGCTGGCAATCGTCCGGTGGCCAGACCCATCCGTAGATTTTCCTCGACACTCAGGCGCGGAAAAATCTCCCTGCCTTGCGGCACATAAGCCATCCCGGCAACCGCTCGTTTGTAGGTTGAAACAGGCGTCAGATTCTCTGCCCCCAACAGGACACTACCCGATAACACCGGGTGGATACCCATCAGCGTGCGCAGCAAGGTACTTTTGCCGACGCCGTTACGGCCGAGCAATACGGTAACTGCACCGGCGGCGGCAGAAAACGAAACGTTGCGAAGAATATGACTGCCGCCATAGGCCTGGTTCAGGCCCTCGATGCGCAGATTCACAGGGCTAGCGCCCAAGGTACACCTCGATGACTTTCGGATTGTTCTGTACCGCATCCAGCGTGCCTTCCGCCAGCACCGAGCCTTGATGCAGCACACTGACTTTCCCGCCCAGCAATTCAACAAAGCGCATGTCGTGTTCAACCACCACCAATGAATGCTTGCCGGCCAGCGCCTTGAACAATTCGGCGGTTTTTTCGGTCTCTTCATCCGACAGTCCAGCGACCGGTTCATCGAGCAACAACAACTTCGGATCCTGAATCAGCAACATACCGATTTCGAGCCACTGCTTCTGGCCGTGTGACAGTAATCCGGCCGGCCGATCGCGCTCGCCACTTAAGCCAACGGTTTCCATGACCTCCTCAATACGCCGCTCCTGGCCGGGTACCAGGGCGTGCAGCAGCGACGACCACCAGCGTTTTTCGCCGGCCGCCGCCAGCCAGAGATTCTCGATTACCGAATGCTGCTCGAACACCGATGGCTTCTGAAATTTGCGGCCGATACCGGCGCGGGCAATTTCCGATTCGCTCATCCGGGTCAAATCCATGGTCTGCCCCAGAAACGCCGCACCGGTATCGGCGCGGGTCTTGCCCGTAATGACATCCATCATGGTAGTTTTACCGGCACCATTCGGGCCGATAATGCAGCGCAACTCACCGCTGTCAATCGTCAGATTCAGTTTGTTCAGCGCCTGAAATCCATCAAATGAAACACTGATGTTATCGAGGTAGAGAATGACCTTGTGCGAAACGTCAATGACGCCCGGAATCGGCGTGTGGATCTCACTCATTTTGTAGCGGCCTTGCGTCGCGCCAGCAACCCGGCAATGCCATTGGGCAGATACAAGGTGACCACTACAAACAAGCCGCCCAAAACGAATAACCAGAGACTTGGAAACACCTGGGTGAAGAAACTCTTGGCCAGATTGACCACAAAGGCACCGATGATCGGGCCGTACAGCGTGGCACGGCCACCGACCGCGACCCAGACGGCAATTTCGATCGAGTTGGTCGGGCTCATTTCGCTCGGATTGATAATGCCAACCTGCGG
>JANORY010000173.1:0-2749 GCA_031415535.1 Burkholderiales bacterium
ATCAAAACTGCTGCTGGGCTTGCGTCCGGAGCATCTGACCGATTCGATAACCGCCGGGCACGCCAATGGCCTGAGTTTTTCAGCGCCGGTCGACGTCAGCGAACCGATGGGGATGGAAACTCTGGTGTACTTCCAGATGCAGGGCGTGACCGTATGTGGCAAGTCAAGTCCGGACGTATTGGTCGCGCCAGGCCAGTCACTGCAAATGACCGCAAAGCTGCAAAATATGCATTTGATTGATGATGAGTCGGGCTTGGTTCTGTAGCGAGTTGCGCGATGGAAATGCTTACAAGACTTGGCGGCCCGGCGGATATTGAGCGTATTGCCGAATTTAATACAGTGATGGCGCTGGAGACCGAGGCGCTTCGGCTGCGGCCGGAACGCATTTGCGCTGGCGTAAGGCACTTGATTGCTCATTC
Organism: Burkholderiales bacterium; assembly: GCA_031415535.1. Taxonomy (GTDB): domain Bacteria; phylum Pseudomonadota; class Gammaproteobacteria; order Burkholderiales; family Burkholderiaceae_E; genus JANLTP01. Next base: position 420 of record JANORY010000173.1, read on the forward strand.
GGAACTGGGGTTCTATCTGGTGGCCGAGCACAACGGTTTCATAGTGGGCAGCCTCTTGGTCACGACTGAGTGGAGTGATTGGCGCAACGGCCTGTTCTGGTGGATCCAGAGTGTCTATGTGCAAGCTGATTTTCGCCAGCGCGGGGTTTACAAGGCTTTGTACGCCAAGGTCAAGAGCCTGGCGGCTGATACCCCCAGCGTGTGCGGTTTTCGGCTGTACGTCGAGCAAGACAACCGGCGTGCCCAAGACACCTACCGCCGGCTCGGCATGAATCAAACCCACTATCGGATCTATGAGGAACTCAAGCAATTGCCGCCGAGTCAGTCGTACTTTCAAGATTCCGACATTGCCAGCTTGGCTACCGAAATAGCCAGCCGCGCGACCGGAAGTTCCGATCCGTGATAAAAGCCGGTTTCGGCATTTATTCGAAGATTCGAAGGATCGTGGCTCCATGACTCAATTTCAAGATCGGCTGGACGCGCTGACGCCCGCCCGCCTGGGCGCTATTCGACGAGGAGTGGAGAAAGAAAGCCTGCGCGCTGGCCCGAATGGCCGCATTGCCTTGACCCCGCACCCGCCGTCCTTGGGTTCAGCGCTGACGCATCCGAGCGTCACTACCGATTACTGCGAGTCACAGCTTGAATTGATCACCGGTGCCCATGCGCGGGTTGAAGACTGCATGGACGAACTGATCCAGACGCATCAGTTCGTTTATCGTGCGCTACGTGATCAAGGCGACGAAATGTTGTGGGTATCGAGCATGCCCTGCGGCTTGCCGACCGATGAAACCATTCCGATTGCGCGGTACGGCAGCAGCAATGTCGGACGGGTCAAGAGTGTTTACCGAATGGGTCTGGGGCACCGCTACGGACGGCGCATGCAGACCATCTCGGGGATTCACTATAACTGGTCCTTACCCGGTGTGAGCAGCGAGGAATACTTCGGTTTGATTCGTAACTTTCGGCGCCATGCTTTTCTGCTGCTGTATCTGTTCGGCGCGTCGCCGGCCTTGTGTCCGACCTTTGTCGAGGGCCGTGACCATGGTTTGCAGAGCCTGGGCGAACATGCGTTTTATTTACCCTATGCGACCTCGCTTCGAATGGGTCGGCTGGGTTACCAAAGTGACGCGCAAGCCACGCTGGCGGTTAGTTACAACGGACTGGAAGGTTATGCAGCATCACTTCAAGATGCGTTGACGCGGCCGTACCCGGCCTATGAGGCGGTCGGTATTCGCAATCCGGGGGGTGACTACAATCAGTTGTCGACGACGCTGCTGCAAATCGAGAATGAGTTTTATGGGACGATCCGGCCAAAACGGACCATCTTTCCGGGCGAGCGGCCACTGCACGCCTTGCGCGAGCGCGGCGTCGAATACGTTGAAGTCCGCCTGATGGATCTTGACCCGTTCGAGACGGTCGGTATTACCGCCGAAACGATGCGATTTCTCGACGTGTTCCTGTTGCATTGTCTGCTCAGCGAGAGTCCGCCGGATAGTCCTTCCGAAATCGATGCCCTTAAATTTAACCAGCATCAAACCGCTGCCCGCGGTCGCGAGCCGGGCTTGCGGCTGCAGCGCGGTACCGGCGAAACCGCGTTATCGGAGTGGGCGTCGGAATTGCTTGGCGAATGCGAACCGATTGCCGCCGCGCTTGACGCGGCCCATCGCTGCGGCGACTACAGTGTTGCGCTGACCAGTGCGAACGCCCGCCTGCGCGACGCCAGCCTGACGCCTTCAGCCAAGGTATTGGCAGCGATGAAACGTTCCTACCAGAACAGTTTTATGCGATTTGTAGTGACCCAATCAACCAATACGCGCGCCAACCTGCTGGCCTTGCCTTGGGATGAACGGCAGCAGGCTCGTTTTGCAGCCCTCACTCGTAAGTCAATTGAAGATCAGCGGGCCATTGAGGTTGCCGACACCTTGAGTTTTGAGGCGTATCGGGAACAGTATGTTTCAGCCGTGCGCCTCGGGGTCGGCTGACGCCGATGGCGACCCCAGTGCCGCAAGCGACCAACGCGCCGTATGGCACCTGGAGTTCACCGATCTCCAGTGACCTGATCATTGCCAAGACGGTCGGATTAAGCGGCCCTGCCATCGATGGCGACGACATCGTCTGGATTGAAGCGCGGCCCAATGAGTCGGGGCGCAACGTGATTGTTCGCCTTTGCAATGGCCAGAGCACCGAGCTGAATGCGGCGCCCAGCAATGCCCGCTCGCGGGTACACGAATATGGCGGCGGTGCCGTTCTGGTGAGCCAGGGACAGGTCTATTTCACGGACTTTCATGACCAGCAGATTTATCGGATCGAGGATCAAGGCTGTGCGCCGA
>JANORY010000174.1:0-2434 GCA_031415535.1 Burkholderiales bacterium
ATGCAGGGACATTCAGCGGCGAGATCAGAGGCTCCGCCAACACCCGTTTGAAGGCATGCACCAGTTCGATTTCCTCGATCCCGGCAAGCGGCTCAATCAATTTGGACAGCAGCGATTTGGCGTCGGCCAGCGAGGTCCCGAATGGGTAGCTTGGATCGACGCTCGACAGTTGAGTCTGGATTGTGCCGTCAGCGCTGGAGCGCGCTTCAAAGCTCATGGCGTTCGAGTTCGTCCGGTGTATTAAAGTTCAGAAACGCCCGGTCATCATCGAACTCTACCGCCAGAGCTTGGTGCTGCATGAACCATCGATCAATCTTGCGTTCACCAGACTGTAAATAGTGCTGCAGATTGTCAACCAGGTTGGCACGGACCAGCGCGAATACCGGTTGCCAATGGCCGCGGTTCGACGCGACACAAATCGCCGGTGCCCGCGACGGCATCGCGGCGAACATACGCGCCAGCAGGTCTTCGGGCAGGAAGGGCGAGTCACAGGGAACACAAAGCAACCATTCGGTGCGGCAGGCTTTCAGGCCGGCGTGCAGACCCGCCAGGGGTCCGAGGAAGCCGGGCAGTTCATCGCCAACAACGGGAAAGCCAAAGGGTTCGAACAACTCCGCTTGCTGGTTTGCGTTGATGATCAGCGTCGCCACCTGCGGCGCCAGACGTTTGATGACATGCTCAATCAGGGTTTGTTGTTGAAACCGCTGCAGCCCTTTGTTAACCCCCAGTCCATCGCTGCTCATGCGCCGACCGAGGCCACCAGCCAGCACCAGTCCGGTCACCTGCAGGGCGCTGCGCGGTGCTTGCACGGGGGCAGTCGCATGCGGTTCGTTCGCGCCAGGCTCGCACACAAATCGCTCGTTACCGGTGAACAGTAAATAGTGCTTGCCCTGACAACGCCCGATCAATGTCATGTCCAGCCGCGCGGCCAACTCGTGGCCCATTTGGGTCAAGCCGGAACGGGACAGCAGCACCGGCACGCGCATTTGCGCGCATTTGATGACCATCTCCGAAGTCAGCCGGCCGGTGGTATAGAAGATCTTGTCGTCTGCGCTGATGCCTTGCGTCCACATCCAGCCGGCGATTGCGTCGACCGCGTTATGTCGGCCGACATCCTCGACAAAATACAAAATGTCGCCGGCCCGCTCGCCGATTGCCGCGTTGGCGAGCGGCGATTGCGGGTTGGCGTACATTGACTGCGGGTTAGCACAGAGGGCACAACCATGGACCGCACCGGCCTGCTGGTAGATCGATTCATAGCGCCGGACCTGGTCGAGTACGTGATAAAGCGTTGCCTGGCTCAGCCGTGCGTTACTGTTCAGTCGAATCGAGTCGATTTCGGACATAACATCGCCGAACATTGTTCCTTGACCGCAACCGGTGGTAACGGTTCGTTTCTTGAGCCGGCTGTTCAAGCCGGCCGCATCCCAGCAACTGATCCCGTGTTCGGCCAGCGAACGGCTGGTGACGGCAGCCGTTGCGGTTTCCCAATCAACCTGGATAGCGGCAATATCGGCCAGTTCACGCACGATACGTTGATTGCGCAAATAACCGAGCACCAGATGTTCCGGCGCGGCACCCAAGGTCATCAAGGTAATCAGTTCGCGTTTATCGAGATAAACGGTCAGCGCATGTTCACCGGCAATCGCAATGTCGCGGTGCGTGCCAGCCTCGTCAATGGCCTGCACCTGAAATACCGCCGGCCTCGGGTTGGCCGTCATGACCGGGGCGCGATTCATCCGCCGATGTAGGACATTTCTATTTTGCGTTGGCCGGGCGTTTGTTCGGACCGCAGTTCCGAGTAGCGGTCACTTCGGAGCCGCCATAGATGCGCGACCGCAGCCGAAATCTGCTGGTCGCCGAAGCCGTTGCGCAACAGGGCGCGCAAGTCATGGCCGGTGCTCGCGAATAAACAGGTGTAGAGCTTGCCTTCAGTCGACAGGCGGGCGCGAGTGCAGGTCGAACAAAACGGCTGAGTGACTGAGGAGATCACGCCGATTTCACCGCTGCCGTCGCGGTAGCGCCAACGCTCTGCGACTTCGCCAACATAGTTCGGATCGGCACATTGCAAGGGTAATTCGTGGTTGATCAGGCGGATGATCTCGCGACTGGGTAAGACTTCGTCCAGCTTCCAGCCGTTACTCGCGCCGACATCCATGAATTCGATAAATCGGAGCAGATGGCCGCTGCCTTTGAAGTAGCGAGCCATCGGCAAAACCTGCTGGTCGTTGACGCCACGCTTGACCACCATATTGATCTTGATCGGCCGCAGGCCGGCCGCCGTCGCCGCGTTAATGCCGTTCAACACGTCAGCCACCGGAAAGTCGACATCATTCATCAGCCGGAAGGTCTGATCATCCAGCGCGTCAAGGCTGACGGTGACGCGTTGCAGACCGGCGTCAACCAGCGCTCGCGCCTTGCGTGCCAACAAGGA
>JANORY010000175.1:0-1479 GCA_031415535.1 Burkholderiales bacterium
GTTTTCTGACGATAAGCCGGCTGCACTTTGTCACACCAGAAACTCCAATATTCCTTCCAGCCCTTTGGAATATCAGTATCTTTGAAACCGGCTTCGGCCAACATGTCCTTCCAGTAATTGACATGTATGGTCTGACGATAAACCGGTATCGCGTAATAAGCGCTCTTGCCGTCGGGCCCGGTCAGGAATGCGGTCGAAACGGTATTCGGCAGGAATTTGTCCTTGATCGGATCAATCACCGAGTTCAAATTACTGAGCTTGCCTTCGCTCGCCCACTTGCCGGCGGTTTGAAAATCGTAGGTCAGACCGAACGCGAGATCGGGTGGCGATTTTGAGTCAAGTGCCGCCACAGTCTTGGGGATGATGTCCTGCACGGCGTACAGCGACAACTCAACCTTGACATTGGTCTTCTGCTCGAAACGGTAGACCATGGTTTCCAGGGCTTTGTCCTCAGCGGGATAAAAGCCTTTGGTGAACCAGACAACCAGCTTTTCCTGAGCAATGGCTTGACCGGGTGCCACTGTAAAGGCAGCCGTCAACAGGGCCGGCAAGGCCAGCGAGAACAAGGCGTGCGCCGGCTTGGCAAATGTTTTCAACAAAATTATCTCTCCTCCAAACGTTCAAATAATGAGAACTCGCAACCCTGGCACCGTACCGCCGGTCCGGGTTGTCTGGCCGCCAGTGTATCGCGAATGCCGGCCAATATCTGGCCTTGGCGCAGCGCAGCATCGAGGCGTGGTAAGTGCGATAATCCAGCTTGACACAACACTTTTGGAATGCCTGGAACCTGCCATGACCGAAATTTTCAACTTCAGTGCGGGTCCGGCCGTCCTGCCCAAAGAGGTACTACAAATCGCTGCGGGCGAGATGCTTGACTGGCATGGCAGCGGCCAGTCGGTCATGGAAATGAGCCATCGCGGCAAAGAATACATGGCGATTCAAGCGCAAGCCGAGCAGGACTTTCGCGAGCTGTTGACGATTCCCAAAAATTTCAAAGTGCTGTTCTTGCAGGGCGGCGCGACCCAACAGTTTGCGATGGTGCCGTGCAACCTGATGGGTGGCAAATCCAGCACGGACTACATCAACACCGGTGAGTGGTCGAAAAAAGCGATCAAAGAAGCCAAGCTGTATGGCAAGGTGAATGTCGCGGCCAGCAGTGAAGACCGCAATTTCACTTATATCCCACCGGTGTCGAGCTGGCAGTTGGACCCGGCGGCCGCTTATGTGCATATCTGTTCCAACGAAACCATTGGCGGCGTCGAATTCCAGCAAGCACCCGAAGTCGGCTCGGTACCCTTGGTGGCCGATATGTCGTCGAGTTTTTTGTCGCGCCCGCTTGACGTGTCGAAGTACGGATTAATTTATGGCGGGGCGCAAAAGAACATGGGACCGGCCGGGCTGACCATGGTCATTATTCGAGACGATCTGATCGGCCATGCCGAAGTCGCGGCACCGGTGCGTGACGAACTTGTCGATTTC
>JANORY010000176.1:0-8738 GCA_031415535.1 Burkholderiales bacterium
GGCCACGCCAGCACCAGCGATTTTTCGCTGACCGCCTTGCGTCAGACGGTCCAGGCGGCGATCGATATTGCCCGCCATACCGGTGAAGACGATTGCGCAGGACTCCCCGACCCGGAAACGCTGGCCAGCGAGGTGCCAGACCTCGATCTTTTCCACCCCTGGGGTATTGATGCCGATGCTGCCGTCAAACTCGCCAAACAAGTCGAGGCGGCGGCACTGGCAGTCAGCCCGCTGATTACCAACTCGGACGGCGCTTCGGTGAATGTCAGCCATGGTCAATTCAACATTGCCAATTCGCTTGGCTTTGCTGGTGGCTACCCGTACAGCCGGCACTCGATTTCGTGTTCACCAATTGCCGGCGCGGGCGACGGCATGCAGCGCGATGACTGGTATTCATCGGCAATGTCCCCCGAGAAACTCGCCGAACCACAAGCCATCGGTCATTATGCGGCGCAGCGTGCCTTGTCCCGGCTGAACGCGCGCCGCATCAAGACTTGCAAGGTGCCGGTGCTGTTCGAGGCACCGCTAGCGGCAGGTTTGATCGGCCATTTTGTTCAGGCCGCCAGCGGCTCGGCGCTGTATCGACGCTCAACGTTTTTGCTCGATTCAATCGGCAAGGATTTGTTCGCGTCCCACCTCGACATTCTTGAAGATCCGTTTTTGCCGACCGAAATGGGCAGTGCGCCCTTCGACAGTGAGGGCGTCACCACCAAACGCCGCGCCGTGGTCAGTCAGGGAATCCTGAACGGTTATTTTCTGTCGACCTATTCGGCCCGCAAGCTGGCAATGAAGACCACCGGTAATGCCGGTGGTTCGCACAACCTGCAGCTCAGCTCGCGTAAAACCCGTCAGGGTGACGACCTGGTGGCGATGCTCAAACGTCTCGGTACCGGCTTGCTGGTAACCGATCTGATGGGGCAGGGTGTCAATTACGTCACCGGCGATTACTCGCGAGGTGCCAGTGGATTCTGGGTTCGTAACGGCCAGATTCAATACCCGGTCGAGGAGATTACGATTGCCGGAAACTTGCGCGATATGTTCCGGCAGATCGTCGCCGTCGGCAGCGATCGAATCACCCGCGGCAGCAAGAGCACCGGCTCGATCCTGATCGAGCAGATGTCGATCGCCGGTGCCTGAGCGTTTGGCGCGATCATGAGTAAGGCGTTTGTTCGCGATGACGCCGGCGATGACGACGATGACGAGTTGCCCGAAGCCGGTGTCGCCTTAACGCTGACCAAGAACTACATGACCCCGGCCGGCCATCAGCGGATGAAGACCGAGCTTTTGCATCTGCTTGATCACGAGCGCCCGGAAGTCGTTAAGATCGTTTCCTGGGCTGCTTCAAACGGCGATCGCTCGGAAAACGGCGATTACCTGTACGGCAAAAAACGCCTGCGCGAAATCGATCGGCGGATTCGCTTCCTGAGCAAACGACTGGACATCGCCGAAGTGGTCGATCCGACCCAGCGTGAGGCCAGCGAGCAGATTTTTTTCGGTGCGTCGGTACGGTATTCGAAGAACGGTCAGATCCAACCGCAGATCAGTATTGTCGGCATCGATGAAACCGATCCCCTGCGTGGCTTGATCAGTTGGATTTCACCAATGGCCAAGGCCTTGATCAAGGCGCGCGAGGGCGATGTCATCAGCCTGAGAACGCCCGCTGGCGTTGATGAAATTGAAATTATCGCGGTGCAGTACCGGGCGATCGAGCTGTCGTCGGGTGCTAAACCCGACTGATCTTGCTGACCTCGGACTTGCGGCGCAGCAGGCGCAGAATTTGCGCCAGGTGAACGCGGCTTTTTAACTGAAGTATGAACCGCAGCACCGAACTGCCAGAGGCTTGTTCATCCATCGAGATATGGGCAATATTCGCATCGGACGCGGCCAGATCGGCAGCCACTCGCGCGAGCGCGCCGCGCTGATCACCCAACAGCATTTCGAGCTCACACTGAAAGCTGCCGGCAACATCCTCGGCCCACAACACCTCGATCCAGCGCTCGGCGTCGCGGGTCCGTTGGCGGGTGGCAATCTTGCAATCCTCGCGGTGCAGCGCCAAGCCGTGGCCACCGCGCAGGTGGCCGACAATCCGATCGCCAGGCAGCGGCCGACAGCAGGAAGAATATTGAACCGCGCTGCCTTCGTTACCGTGAATCAACAGCGGTGCCAGGCGTGGCACCATTAAAGTCGCTGCCGATTTCGAGTTGAACTGCAGCGCGATGGTGCGCGCATCGACCGGTGCCAGCCGTTTACCCAGACCGATGTCGGCATACAGTTCTTCGACCGACTTCACGCCAGCATCGCGTGCGCCGCGCTCGAGGGCGTGCGGATCCAGCGCTGCGGCGTCGATCCGCAAGGCCGCCAGCGATTGTTCGAGCAGACGCTTGCCTAATTCGACCGACTCACCATAGCTCATATGGCGCAAGGAATGACGTATTTCGGCGCGTGCCTTGCCGGTGCGCACAAATCCGAGCCAGGACGGATTCGGTCGTGCTGCCGGGTCGGTAATCACCTCGACCATATCGCCGTTTTGAAGTTGGGTGCGCAAGGCGGCTGGCTTTCGATTGACAATCGCCGATACCGTCCGGTCGCCAACGTCGGTGTGCACGCTGTAGGCAAAGTCGATGATGGTCGAGCCGCGCGGCAGCGCCCGAATCTCGCCGCGCGGCGTAAATATGTAGACGGTATCCGGAAACAAGTCAACCTTGACATGCTCGATGAATTCGAGCGAATCACCGGTCTGATTTTGAATGTCGAGTAAGGACTGCATCCACTGATGAGTACGCTTTTGCAGGTCGGTGAACGACTCCTTGTCAGCTTTGTAGAGCCAATGAGCGGCCACACCGGACTCGGCGACGCGCTGCATTTCGCGGGTCCGAATCTGAAACTCCACTGGCACGCCGTACGGACCGGCCAGCGTGGTGTGCAAGGACTGATAGCCGTTTGGCTTGGGCAGTGCAATGTAGTCCTTGAAGCGCCCCGGCAAGGGTTTGTAGGTGCCATGCAGAATACCCAGGGCCAGATAACACTGCGACAAATCCTTGACGATAACGCGAAAGCCATAGATGTCCAGCACTTGTGAAAATGTCTGGCGCTTTTCCTTCATCTTTCGATAAATACCGTACAGCGCTTTCTCGCGTCCGGCCACTTCTGCGTGTACGCCGACTTGTGGCAGTGCTTTCTGGACCGCACCGAGAATTTTGCCGAGCACCTCGCGGCGATTGCCGTGCGCTGCCTGTACTGCCTTGCGCAGCACCCGATAGCGAAACGGATAGAGGAAGCGGAACGACAGATCGAGCAATTCGCGGTACAGCTTGTGCAGACCCAGTCGGCTGGCGATCGGCGCGTAGATATCGAGTGTCTCGCGCGCCACCCGGATTTGCTTGCTGCGCTCGACCGCGTGCAGGGTTCGCATATTGTGCAGCCGGTCTGACAGCTTGATCAGAATGACGCGGACATCGCGCGCCATGGCCAGCAGCATCTTGCGAAAACTCTCGGCCTGGGCATGTTCACGCGATGCAAACTCGATCCGATCCAACTTCGACAGTCCGTCGACCAGTTCGGCGACCTGCGCACCAAAACGCTCGTGCAAATACGCCTTCGTGACGGCGGTGTCTTCGAGCACATCATGCAGCAAAGCGGCCATCAGCGACTCGGCATCGAGCTTCCATTGCGCGCAGGTTTCCGCCACCGCGATTGGATGCGATATGTAGGGTTCGCCGCTGCTGCGGAAATTTCCGAGATGCGCTTCGTCGCTGACCCGATAAGCATCGCGAATGCGCCGGATGTCGTCTTCAGTCAGGTAGGCGCTGGCCAAACGAGTCAGGTCGGCCAATGAGGCTACGCCGCGCTCGTCGGGCGCGGTCGCAAATGACTTCGATTCAGGTGGCTGCGACTTTGACTGTGACTCGGGCGACTGCAAATGCGCCGGGCGCGAATCAGGTCTGCGCCGCGCCACCGGCAGCTTGCTTGGAGTCGGTTGAACCCTTGGTTCAGCCATGGTCCATCACAGGCCGGCAGCGCCAAGGTTCATCGTGCGCTCGGCTTAAATGGGTACTCGGCGCAACATTTCAGCGCCGATCTTGCCGGCCGCGATTTCGCGCAGCGCTGTGACACAAGGCTTGTCCTTGCTCTCGACCTTCGGGGCGTGGCCCTGCGCCAACATACGGGCGCGATAAGTGGCTGCCAGCGTCAATTCGAAGCGGTTCGGAATATGTTTCAGGCAATCTTCAACGGTAATACGAGCCATGATCAACCAATCTGCTTGAGTACAAAAAATGGGTCAGGAGAAACCAAACTAAAGATCGAAGGCGCGAGTCCTGTTAACTTGCGCTCCAGGACTCAACCAAGGCCCCAGGACTCGAACAGGCTCGAATACCGGGCGCGCTGTTTGGCGAACCGCAGGCGCGCCACATCGACAATTGCGAGCAATTGTCCAAGCGCAGTCGCAAAGTCTTGATTAATAATAACATATTCGAATTCGCCTGCCTGCTGAAGTTCGCCTCGGGCAGCGGTTAAGCGGCGCTCAATGACGTTGGCACTGTCCTGGCCGCGCTTGCGCAAACGCTCGCGCAATTCCGCAATGGAGGGTGGTGCGATAAAAACCCCGACCGCGTCGGGGAAGAGGTCACTGACCTGCTGCGCGCCCTGACAATCGATTTCAAGCAGGATATCGGCACCAACTGAGATCCGCGACTCAATCCAGGTCCTTGAAGTTGCATAGAAATTGCCGTGGACTTCGGCTGATTCCAGAAAATCGCCGGCCGCACGCATCTCCAGGAAGGCTTCGGTAGTGATAAAAAAATAGTCAAGGCCCTGTTGCTCACCAGGTCTGGGCTGGCGGGTTGTGAACGAGACCGATAACTCGACGCCAGGTCGTTGACCGAGCAAGGCCTTGACCAGACTGGTCTTGCCGGCACCGGAGGGTGCTACAACGATAAATAGACAGCCCGGCGATTTCGAAGATTCCGAAGACTTTGAGGGTTTCAAGCCAGCCTCTTCACTCGAGATTTTGGATTTGCTCACGCATTTGCTCGATCAGTATTTTGAACTCAACGGCGGTTCTTGACACTTCCAGATCGAGGCCCTTGGAGCCCAGGGTGTTGGCTTCGCGATTGAACTCCTGCATCAAAAAGTCCAGACGTTTGCCCACCGGGCCGCCGACCTTGAGGATTCTGCGCATCTCGGAGGCATGCGCGGCGAGCCGGCCAATCTCCTCGGCGACATCGATTTTCAGCGCATAAAGCGTGACCTCCTGGCGCACTCGGGCGAAGATCTCCTCAATCGGCACGTTGCTGCTGGTGCCGGCTTCAAGCAAAGCGCCGCGCAGCCGCTCGGTCAGTTTGTCGGCGTAGTTGCTCAGCAACTGCGGCACTTTGGGGTTCAATTGGGCGATCAATTGTTCGATCTGGATGACTCGTTCCAGCAACAAGGTCATCAGTTTTTCGCCTTCGCGCTGGCGACATTCCTGGAATTGCAGCAGTGCTGCGTCGAATACCGGCAATATTCGCTCGGCGCTCAGCGAACTTTCGGCCGTGTCCTCGGTCAATATACCCGGCCAGCGCAGCAAGTCAGACAAGCTCAAGGGTGCTGCCTCGGGTGCCTGCTTCTGGATCTTTCGCGCATTGATCAGCAAGTGATCCAGCAATCTGTCGTTCAGCGCCGCCGGTCGGTCCGCTCCGGCCCCGCGAGTCAGGCTGATGCGACACTCAAGCTTGCCTCGTTGAACGACCGCGCTCAGCCGTTCGCGCAGCAGCGCCTCGAACGGGCGCAGTTCGTCGGCGAGCTTGAAACTCAGGTCGAGAAAGCGAGAATTGACACTGCGCAGCTCAGCCGCAATCGTTGTGCCCCCGGTCTCCGTTGTAACAGTGGCGTATCCGGTCATGCTCTGGATGGCGCGCAAAGGGGTCAGGTTGGCTGAATTCACAATGATGTCGAATGTCCCATGGATGCAGTATCGAACTAGAATCGGAACTTCTTTGTCGATCGACCTTCGCACGATGCTTGACGATGGCTTCACAAAATAACGCCCCTTTAACCGATGGTCTGGAAATCGGCGGCTACCGCATTGTAAGAAAGATTGCGAGCGGCGGATTCTCAATCGTCTATCTGGCTGAGGATGACGACGGTAACAAGTTCGCCATCAAGGAGTACCTGCCCAGTAATCTGGTCAAGCGCGAACCCGGCGAACATATCCCGGTGATTGCCAGCGATAACCTCGCGACTTATCGCAATGGACTCAAATGTTTCTTCGAGGAAGGCCGATCACTCGCCAAGATTTTTCATCCGAACATTGTTCGTGTGGTCAATTTTTTTCGAGGCAATGAGACGGTTTATATGGTCATGGCCTACGAGCAGGGCCGCAGCCTGCAGGAGATCGTGCTTCGAAATCGCGGAAAGGCCGACAAGGTGGTGGTTGCCGAACGACACATTCGAACCATTTTTAATCAGGTGATGAATGGCCTTCGGGAAGTGCACGCCAATCGAATGCTGCATTTAGATCTGAAGCCCGCCAATATTTACTTGCGGATCGATGGCACGCCGATCCTGCTCGATTTCGGCGCGGCGCGTCAGACGCTGGGCGTTGAGGGGCCGAAACTGTTCCCGATGTACACGCCCGGTTTTGCCGGTACCGAACTGTATCGCCGCACCAAACCGCTTGGACCCTGGACCGATGTCTACGGCATTGGTGCCAGCATCTATGCCTGTATGATGGGTTCGCCGCCGCAACCGGCCGACCAGCGAGAATTGAACGACAAGATGCCGGCGCAATTGCAAAGCCTGGTCGGACCGTACTCGCAAAATCTGGTCGATACTGTTTCGTGGTGCCTGAAGCTCGATGCCCTGGAGCGCCCGCAGAGCGTGTTCGCGTTGCAGCGGGCGCTACGCAAGGGCCTGTGGCGCGATGAAACGAGCACCCGAACCAAGCCGGTCGAAAGCTGGTTCGATTCAATCGCCGGCCGCTTTACCCGCAAGCGTGAGAAGTCAGCGGCGAAAAATGACACCGGCATTTCGCTGCCGACCTGAATCAGATCTGAGCAGAAACTAAATCTAAATCGGCATGCGTTTTTCCATCTTCCAAGACAGCGAGATCGGTGGCCGTTCGGTGAATCAGGACCGGATGGGCTACTGCTTCACCAGTGATTCACTGATGATGATTCTCGCCGACGGCATGGGCGGACATTTACGCGGTGAAGTTGCGGCGCAGATGACTTTGCAGTCGGTGGGTGCGAGCTTCCAGGCACAAGCCAAACCGCGCATCGATGATCCGGTCGGATTTCTCGATGGCGCGCTGCGCAAGGCACACCGTGACATCTTGCGCTATCAAAGCCAAAATGCGCTGCCCGAAGCGCCGCGAACCACCGTGGTCGCGGCGATCGTTCAGGATTCGAAAATCTGGTGGGCGCACGCTGGCGACTCAAGACTGTATCTGGTTCGAAACGCCAAAGTGGTGTTGCGAACGCGCGATCATTCCAAAGTCCAAACCATGGTCGCGCTCGGTTTGATCAAGCCGGGCGAGGAAGATACCCACCCCGAACGTAACAAGGTCTTGAACTGTCTGGGTTCACCGTTTGAGCCGACCGTGGAAATCAATCCACCGGTCAAGCTGATCTCGGGCGATCGGGTTTTGCTTTGTAGCGACGGTCTGTGGTCCGGCCTTACTGACGAATCTCTCAGTCGCGCGCTGACCGAGAAGCCGGTCGAGTTGGCGATTCCCGAGATGGTAAAAACCGCCATCGACACCAATGGCCGTATGGCTGACAACACCACCGCCGTCGGCCTGCATTGGGATGGCGACGAGCTGCGCCACGCTGGCGTTGCGGTAGACGGCTTGGCCGATGCAACGTTTACCACCACGATCGTCGCGCATCTGGAAGAGGGTGAGCCGGAGCGCGATATCACCGAAGACGAAATCGAGAAGACCATTCTCGAGATTCGCAACGCCATCGAAAAAAGCAATGCGCGCTGAATAGGAGGGTCCTCCCTCCTAGAGCAGCGCGACAAAAGAAGAGGAAAAAAAATTGGCAACATCATGGTCGCGACCGAGTGGTCGTCAGGCGTCAGCGCTTCGTGAAGTGCGCTTTACCCGGCACTTCACACGGCACGCCGAGGGCTCGGTTCTGGTCGAAGTCGGCGACACACTGGTGTTGTGTACCGCCAGTGTCGAAGACAAGGTGCCGGGCTTTCTGAAAGGCAAGAATCAGGGTTGGATGACCGCTGAATATGGCATGTTGCCCAGGGCCACTCATAGCCGTTCTGATCGTGAGGCGGCCAAGGGAAAACAGTCGGGGCGCAGCCAGGAAATTCAACGCCTGATCGGTCGCAGTCTTCGAAGTGCGTTCGATTTGGCGCGCATTGGCGAGCGCACGATTCATATCGATTGTGATGTGCTGCAAGCCGACGGCGGGACCCGGTGTGCGTCCATCACCGGCGCGTATGTCGCCTGTTATGACGCGATTGTTTGGTTGCAGCAACGCGGCGCGTTTGCCGAGCTGCCGCTACGCGACTCGGTAGCGGCGGTATCGGTCGGCATGTTCAACGGTGTACCGGTCCTCGATCTTGACTATGAAGAAGACTCGCACTGCGAAACCGACATGAACGTCGTCATGACCGGCAGTGGCGGTGTCATTGAAGTCCAGGGCACGGCCGAAGGCAAAGCCTTTAGCCGCGCGCAACTCAATCAGATGCTCGATCTCGCCGCCGGTGGAATTTCGCAACTCATCGATCGGCAGCGGCAGGCC
>JANORY010000177.1:0-4229 GCA_031415535.1 Burkholderiales bacterium
GGCGACTCGGTGCTGCAGTTTTCGACCATCATTGGCGCTTACCTGTTCGCCATGGGCATCGGTTCGTTTCTATCGCGCTATATCGACGAGCATTTGCCGGAACACTTTATTCGCATCGAATTATTGGTCGGTCTGGTCGGCGGACTGATGCCGGTTGCCTTGTTCCTGTTGCATGCCTGGGCACCGTCGCCGTTTCGAATTGCGCTGTACGGGCTGGTGCTGGTGATCGGCATTTTGGTCGGACTCGAGATTCCACTGGTAATGCGGATTTTGCGTCGTAACTACGCCCTCAAGGATCTGGTCTCGCAGGTACTGACCTTTGACTATCTTGGCGCGCTGGCCGTTTCGGTGGCGTTTCCGCTGTTATTGGTTCCGCACCTCGGTTTGATCCGCAGCGGCCTGCTGTTCGGCTGCCTGAATGCGGCGGTGGCACTCTGGGCGTTGTGGGTGTTCCGCCGCGATATCCGCTTTCGACGCTCGCTCGTTGCCTGGTCATTGTTCGTCATTGCGCTGCTGGCCGCCGGCTTTGCCGGTGCCGATTTAATCACCCGATTCGGCGAGGATCGGCTGTACGGCCGGCGCATCGTTTTCGCTGAGACCTCGGACTATCAGCGGATCGTATTAACCGAATCTGCAGGAGTGACCAGGCTTTACTTAAATGGCAATTTGCAGTTTTCGTCGCGCGATGAGTACCGTTACCATGAGTCGCTGGTGCATCCGGTCATGCTCGCCCATCCTGCCGCGCGCAAGGTTCTGGTGCTGGGTGGCGGCGACGGCATGGCGGTGCGCGAAGTACTGAAACATGGCCACATTGAGCAGATCACACTGGTCGACCTTGATGCGCGCATGACACAGTTGTTCAGTGAACGCGATTCCCTGCTGCAATTAAATCAGTCGGCGCTTAAATCGCCGAAGGTCAAGGTCATCAATGCCGATGCGTTTCGCTGGCTCGAAACCAATCAGAGCATTTTTGATATCGTCATTGTTGATTTGCCCGACCCGACCAATTATTCAATCGGCAAACTTTATACGACGGCGTTTTATAGTTTGCTGGATCGGAGTCTGGCCGCAACCGGATTCGCAGTGGTGCAGAGCACCTCACCGCTTTATGCCCGCAAGAGTTTTTGGACGGTGGTGACCACGATCGAGGCCAGCGGGCTGACCGCGACACCGTATCATGCGCTGGTACCCAGTTTTGGTGATTGGGGATACATTGTTGCGCATCGTCGGCCATGGCGAATTCCGGCGCTGCCAGACCACTTGAAAATGCGCTTTCTGACGCCTGCCGTGATGCTCGGCCTGTTCGATTTCCCGGCCGACATGCAGCGTGTCAGTGCCGAGCCGAATCATCTGAATCATCAGCGTCTGGTGCAAATCTTCGAAGATGAATGGGGCAAGGTCGGCCAGGAATGACGAGATCCAGCGATTCAGTGACGTCTGACAAGTCTGACCTGCCTGACCCGTCAAACAGTAGCCGCACAGTCATTGGTCGACGGCAGGTACTGATGGCTGGTATTGGCGTCACCGCGTTGGGTTGTCAGCCTGCGCAGGAGGGTCCGACGCTGCTCGAGCGACTTGGTGGTCGCGCCGAGCGAAGCCTGGCTGGTGGTTTTGTCGGCCCCGACTACGAGCGTGGCCATTTGCTCAGGTCTCCAGACGTGCGCCCGTCGACTGCGCCGCAGCGCCATACTCGCGTGGCGATTGTTGGTGCCGGTGTTGCCGGCCTGGCGGCGGCCCGGGCCTTGCACGTCGCCGGTATCGACGACTATCAACTGTTTGAACTAGATGCGGCGGCTGGTGGCAACAGCCGCGCGGGGGCAATGGCGGATTTGCTGTGCCCGTGGGGCGCACACTATTTGCCGACGCCGGATCTGAACGCTAGTGGGCCAGTTGATCTGGCCTTGATTGCCATGCTGCGCGAGTTCGGGCTAATCCAGAAGTCGAGCAGCGGTGAGCGCTATCTCGAACAAGCCTTGTGTCATGCGCCCCAGGAGCGGGTACTGGTCGACGGTCGCTGGCAGTCCGGGGTGTTGCCCTTGGAGGACCTTACGGCGGCGACGCGCGGACAGTATCAGCGCTTCGCTGACGAGATCAGGCGCTACCAACTCAGTCGATCATTTTCAATCCCGGCCGCCAAAACAGAGCCGTTGCGGTCGGCGGCGTTCATGGCGCTTGATCGGATCAGCTTTGCGCAGTGGCTGCATGAACAACATTTCGACGACGCACGATTGCGCTGGTATCTCGATTATTGCTGCCGCGATGATTATGGTGCCGACTGCAGCGAAGTCTCGGCTTGGGCCGGAATTCATTATTTCGCCAGTCGTCATGGTTTTGCGATGCCCGCCGATGGGGTTTCGAGTCATGCAGTCGAATCATCGACCGAAGTATTAACCTGGCCGCAGGGCAATGGCTGGCTGATCGAACGCATGGCGGCAACGCTCGGCCCACGCTTGCGGTTAAACGCATTGGTCACGAACATTGAGTACCAGCCTCGTTCAGCAAAACCCCAATCACCCCTAGCCCAAGCCGCAAGCGCCCAAGCCGCAAGCGCTCATCCCGCAAGCGCTCGTTCGGTAAACCTATCGGTCCGGCTGCCGCTCGAGCAGCGCAGCGAGCAATGGTCGGCTGATTTTGTAGTGCTGGCGCTGCCGTTTAATGTGGCCGCACAAATCTTGCAGCCAGTGCCGGCGGCGCTGCGTGCGCTATTACCGAGTCTGAAATATTCGGCTTGGCAGGTCGCCAATGTGCATCTGTCCGAAATGCCGGTCGAGCTGCCTGGTTCGCCCCTGTCGTGGGACAACGTCATATACGGCCGCGAGTGGTTAGGCTTTATCGATGCGAGCCATCAAATGCTGCAGTCGCATCAACTTCAAACGGTTTGGACCAGCTATCGGGCTCTAGGTACCAGTGTGATCGCGCGTCGCAAGCTGTTAACCCAGACCTGGCGTGAGCACGCGCAGCAAGTGCTTGCAGATTTGCGAGTTGCCTACCCTCGAATTGAGCGCGCGGTCAGCGCCATTGATGTGATTCGCTGGGGCCACGCGATGATCGTACCGGTACCTGGTTTGCGCAGCAATGCCGCGTTTCAGGCGATTCGCAATTTTGATGCACGAGTTCATTTCGCGCACAGCGACATGTCTGGCTATTCAATTTTTGAGGAGGCGTTTGCCAACGGCTATTCGGTCGGCGCTGACATTGCGAGACAACTCAGCACATAGAGACGCACTAACCGGGTTTGACAACCCGATCAGTACTGAGTCACCCGAGCCTGGTCGGGCTAGTGAATTGCCGAGGCGACAATAATCGCAATACCCAGACACATGGCGGCCACCACAATCGCCAAAGCCACGTTTTGCTTTTGGATAATTTCGTCCCACAACTTGTAGGGCGTCAGTTTGTCAATAGCGATGAAGCAGATCCAGAAGATCGCAACGCCGATCAGAGAGTAAATCAGCGATCCGGCGATGACGCCAGGTTTGAGCCATTCCATCAGTACGGGCCTTGAATACTTGCTATGGGTTGCGCGAAGCCGCTACGGTCTAAAACAATTTCTTCAGCAATTCCGATTTTTTCGCATCGAACTCAGCCTGGCTCAAAATGCCTTTGCCGACCAGTTCGTGCAACTTTTCCAGGGTCGCTGTCACTTCTTCCGGTTTCATCGCGCTGGCCGGGGCTGGAACTGCAGCAGCTTGACTGGCCGCGTTCGCAGAGGCCAAGCCTTGCTGCATTTGCTGCGCCATGACCTGGCCCATTGCCATGCCGGCACCCAGGCCCATGGCATCGCCGGCAACGCCACTTCCCGAGGCGCTCTGCGCCATCGCCGGAATGGCTTGTGCGGTCTGGTACTGCATGAATTTACCCATATCACCGACCATACCCATACCGATTTTCTGGTCCAGAATTTTTTGTAATTCTTCGGGCAGAGAGACGCTTTGTACGGTCAAGGCTTCGACCTTGAGTCCCAACTTGGCAAGATCGGGTTCGAGTTGGGTGGCGATCGCCTTGGCAAATTCAATCTGGTTGCTGGCCAGATCAAGAAACGGAATGCCGCTCGAGGCAATCGCATCGGCGATGTTTTGTACCACCAGACCGCGCAACTGGCCGTCGAGTTCCTTGACCGTGAACGCTTCACGAGTGCCTGACACCTCGGTGTGAAAGAGCTTCGGATCGGAAATTCGATAGGCGAAATTTCCAAACGCGCGTAACCGAACCGCGCCGAAGTCCTTGTC
>JANORY010000178.1:0-4409 GCA_031415535.1 Burkholderiales bacterium
CCCTTCTCCCCCGCCGCCGCAGGCCGCCATGAGCAGCCCGATCAGCGCAATTCCCAATAACCGTGTCTTCATGTCCGTATTGAACGATTGCCGGACGGCGTGGTCAATAGCCCAAACGGTCTATTGCGCGTTTGTCGTCACCCCGTGACCAAATTCGGGTTCGGCCCGCAATGGGCAGCAAATTCAAGAGAACGATTTGCCAGGTGCCGCCTGAGGCGGCGCAAACCTCGCTTGCACGGCTTCCAGCTCCGCATCCGACGTCGCCACCAGCCATTGTTTTGCCCGCTGGGCCATGAATTGATTGTGGTCCTTGAAGGGACCCATCGCCGCAGCCTGGGTCCAAACCACCGGTGCCGCCCGGCTGGTCTTGGTCGAAGGCGCACCCACCAGAATCGCATACGGTGCCAATGCGATCGTAACAAACGGTTTGGGTGGCTTGGCTAGTGTTCGCCAATCAAGCAGCGGGGACTCGCTGATCAGTAGCGCCGACGGCAGGCCGTGCAGCACCACAAAATCGAACAGTGCCATGTGTTGGCGAAGCGGCAGGTACTGCTTGCGAATATCATTAAATACGGCTTCGCGGATTTCATCTTCAAACAAGGGCTCCAGCGCGTAGCGTGCGTGGGCCGCCAGCGCTTCGGCTTGATAGGCACAGCGCAGGCCAATATCAACACACTCCTGAACTACGCGCTGTACCTCAGCCGGCGAGCCGGCCTCAGCGGGGCTGCCCAATTGCACCGCACGCAGAAACTTCGCCAGCGCAGCCTCCTGTTGCTGCGGCTGAATTTGTGCTAACGCAGTGTCCTCCTTATTCAACGAAATATAGACCGGCTGATCAGCAGCAAAGCCGGCTTTCTTGCCTTGATCAAATTTCAATTCGCCGTTAGCGCAGTCCAGGTAACGGGTGCCGATACGGCCATGCTCCCACAACCAGTTTTTGAGGAAGGGGCGTAGCGGGTGGTGATATTCGGTATCGGCCATCAGCTATCTTACCTTCAAGTCGGGTTGCGGCTAGGCGGCCAGCGCGTTGAGCCAACGAGCAGCCGAGGCGATTTGAACCGAATCCACCTCACGTTCAGTCCGAAGATCGCGCACCAACTGAGTGGCTTTTGACGCTGGGAATTGCGCCGCAAATCGGCGCAGCGCGCGGCTCGGTTTAGGGTCGCTGAGCTTGCACTCGAGCAGATCGCTCAACTGTTCGCCCTCGCTCAACGCAAAGTCAATCTCGGCATTATCTTTGGTTCGAATGTAGTGAAGCGCAACATCCTTACCTTTGACGTCCTGAAGATACTCAACATGCTTCAGAAGAGCTGTCGCCACAAAGTTTTCGAAGCGCAGGCCAGCGTCGCCCTTGACAAGCCCGACATCGTAAAAGTACACCTTGGCAGACTGTTGAATCGCACGTGCGACATTTCGATGCCAGGGTCGCACGGTGAACACGATGTACAGCGACTCCAGGATATCCAGATAACGCTTGAGCGTTGTCGGAGCGACATGCAGGTCGCGGGCGATTGAAGCCAAAGACAGCGGCGAGCCAACCCGTTCGCGCAGCAGTTCGACAAACAGCCGAATCGCAGAGAGTTCGTGCACGCGTGAGAATTCGAGCACGTCATTTCGTACCAGACCATCAATGTATTGACGGCGCCAGCGATCGGCATGCTCGAACCCTACGGCCAAACACGGCTCGGGAAAACCGCCACGTTCGAGCAAGTGACTCAATGCGTCATCGGCCGAGGCACCGGTCTGTTCGCACCACTCGCGAACCGAAATCGGGTGCAGCCGCAAGGCAAAAAAGCGGCCAGCCAGAGAGTCTCCGCTTTGACGAAAGGTGTCGAGCCGCGCGCTGCCGGTCACAAGAATCTGCTGCTGCGTTCGCTTGCCGTCGTAGACCCCTTTCAACCAGGATTTCCACAGCGGCATCTTGTGTATTTCGTCGAGCACCAACAGCGGCGTTCTTCGATCCCATTGTTGCGAGTCGATCACTACACGATCTTCCAGCACATCGTAATTCAAGTACTGACCGGTGCCCAGGCTTGTGAGCAGCGCGTGGCTCATGGTGGTTTTGCCGGCCTGTCGCGGACCTACCAGGAATACCATCTTGTTGCGGAGATCGTTTTTTACCGTGGCTTCAAGATAGCGTTTCATCCGACTATTGTATTTAATATTGAATAAAAGTCGCGACTTTAATCCAATATAACGAAATATGGTCGGAAAATGTGTAACGCTAGTGTTACTGCAGCACAGCCCCCAAGCGATCCCAGCGAATGCCTTGATCACCGGACGCGAACCAGACCTGCCGCGCCTTACCAAGCACATCTTGCAACGGAACCGTGCCAAAGCTGCGCGAATCGGAACTGCGGCTGCGGCTGTCGCCCAGCACGAACACTTGGCCTTGCGCTACCGTCAACTCGATTTCCGCTAACGGTTTCTCGGTTGGCTGCCAAATCACCGCCCACTGTCGCTCGCCGTATCGCTCGTTGATCACGACGCCGGCTTCACTTCAGCCAGACTAAACCCGGCAATCCGTTTGTATTCATCCGATATCGCCTGCAATTCGTGCGGACTGATCAAGTCGTCAATCCGCGTGAACGGTTTGCCGCCGCTCAATTCATCAACCTTCATGATGATGTAGTCAGGCGGCACGCTTCGATTGGTCTCGACGATTCGAGCGGTGGGCGCTAAACGCTGCACCTCGTAAGACTTGAGCGCCGCTCGCGGGTCAGCGCCCTTCTCAAGTCCGGCAATTGCCTCGGCCAGTACGCGTGCATCAATCAGCGCTTGCGCTGAGCCATTGCTGCCGCGCGGATACATCGGGTGTGCGGCATCGCCGAGTAAGGTCACCCGACCGAAACTCCATTGCGCGACCGGGTCGCGGTCAACCATCGGGTATTCATAAATCCGCTCGGCATTGCGCAGTAACGCCGGCACATCCAGCCAGTCATAGCGCCAGTCGGCGAAGATATCGATAAAGTCTTCGATGCGACCCGGCCGATTCCAGTCGTTCATCGCGCTGTCGGCGCGGCGAATTTCGGCTACCCAATTAATCAGTTGATGATGCGCGCTGTCAATTTCATCGACGATCGGATAAATGACCATCTTGCCGGTGTCGATCGAACCGATTCGCAGATAGGTCTTGCCGGTCAGGATCGGCTTGTGCCGGGTCACACCTCGCCAAGTATTGATGCCGGCGAATGCCAGTGGCTCATCGGGATAAAACTGCCGACGAACGCTCGAGTTGACGCCGTCGCAACCGACCACGAGATCGGCGGTCACGGCACGCAGCCGGGCAGTCTGCGCAGCCTGAACAAAATGCACGGTTGCGCCGGCCTCACCCTGGTCAACCCGAACGAAGCGATGATTCAAGTGAACCCGCTGCTCGCCCAAGCGTTCGAGTGCGGCGTCCAGCAAAACCCGATGCAGTCGGCCGCGATGCAAGCTGATCTCGGGTAATTCATAGCCAGCATGTCGACCTCGAGGCTCAGTAAAAATAAGCTGACCCCAGCGATTGCAAAACACACTTTCGAGATTCTCGATGCCCAATGGCTCAATCTGGCTGGCCAGCCCAAGCGCCGCCAATTCGCGCATCGCATGCGGCAACAAAGTGATGCCGACCCCGATCTCGCGGACTTCCGCAACCGCTTCGAATACTTCACAGTCGATGCTGCGGGCATGCAGGGCCAGGGCAAGCGCCAGGCCGCCGATGCCGCCGCCGACGATGACTTCGTTCATGCGTCGATCAATTTCATTGCAATTCCACCCTCACTCGCTGACATGCTGCAGCTTGTCGATCCGCTTCATTCCGCCGTAATACCCCGCGACTTGATCAGGGTCGCCCAACGTTTTGCATCGCGCTCAACCAAGGCGGCAAAATCGCTGGCGCTACTGCTGGCTGGCTCCATGCCATGAGTCTCAAAGGCGCTGCGCACCTCGGGCAGCGCCAGAATTTCACCGATCTCGCGATTGATTCGGCTGATGAATTCAACGGCAGTACCGGCCGGTGCAAAGACGCCGTACCACAGGTCGACATTCAGGCTGCCCAGCCCCGCTTCGGACAAGGTCGGCACGGCTGGCAGCAAGCGATGGCGCTGGTCGCTACCAATGGCCAAGGCGAGCAGACGGCCAGACTTGATGTGCGGCAAGGCGACATGGATCGGCAGGAACATGATCGGCACATGGCCACCGAGCAGATCGGTGAGCGCAGGTCCGGTGCCGCTGTACGGAATATGGGTGATGAACACCCGCGACGTTTCTTTGAGCAACTCCATCGACAAATGATGCGGCGTACCGACGCCCGGTGACGCATAGTTGATCACACCGGGACGCTTGCGCGCCGCCGCCACCAGCTCGCCGGCCGTCTTGAATTCGGCGGCCGGATAAGCGACCAGCAATAGTTGCCCCCAACTGGTCAA
>JANORY010000179.1:0-5317 GCA_031415535.1 Burkholderiales bacterium
GATGCCGGCATTGTTGACCAGGATCGAAACCTGCCCGACTTGGGTCGCGATCTTGTTCGCGACAGCGACGCAGTCGTCCCGTTGCGTGACATCAAGCTCGAAACTCTCGGCCGCGCCGCCCGTGTTGCGGATCTCGTCGGCGACCCCGGCAGCGGCCTCGTCGTTGATGTCGAGCAGTACTACCCGCGCGCCCTCGTGCGCATAGCCAATTGCAATTGCGCGTCCGATGCCCGAGCCTGCTCCGGTGATGACGGCGATCTGGTCTTGAAGCAGTGGCATGGCGCGTCTCGTCTGTTTTGCGTCTGTTTCGGATTTTCCGCAGGTTAGCATGGGGCGCGACCCGAGGCGTGAAATCCGCAGAGCGCTGGATCACCGTCTTTCGCGTGGCAAGCTGGGTTGAAGTCCACCGCAGCCGAGAGCGGCCCTTAGCCAGGATCTATATGACCCTCCACTCCGTGGCTCAGTGCGAGATCTTGTATTTATGCGTACAGTCGTGTAAAAACTACATGAGCATTTGTGATGCGCATACAATGCGCGCATCTTTATCCCCATTCGCAGGAGAAATTGATGTTTCGCTTCGAGAATGCCCCCAAGAAGGCCACTAATCTATCGCTTAACGCCAGCGTGCTGGAAGCCGCTCGGGCATTGGGCATGAATATTTCCCAAACCGTTGATGAGCTGCTGGCCAAAGAAGTGAGGCGGCGATATTGGCTACAGTGGAACGAAGAGAACAAGGAAGCGATAGATCATTACAACGCTCGCATTCAAGCCGAAGGCCTGCCTCTGGCGAAGTATCGTTCTTTTTAAGCGGCGCAGCAGTGGCTAGATTCGATGTTTTTCCGCACCCAGATCCGGCGATGCGCACGGTCACGCCGTTTTTGATGGATATTCAAAACGACTACATTGATCAATTGCAAAGTCGTGTCGTGATTCCGCTGCGACTCGCCGCAGCTTTTGGTCCGACGATGCGAGATTTGAATCCCCTGTTTACCATTTCCAAGTTGAAGGTGGTACTCGATACCGCTGCGTTGGCGGCTTTCCCAGTAAGTGGTTTGAAGAAACCAGTGATCAATTTGTCGTCGCAAAGCCAAGACATCGTGTCAGCCTTAGATACGCTTTTGGGGTCTTATTGATTCCCGTCTGTTCCATCGGCCTGATTCGAAGACCAGGCGAGCCACGCGGATGCGCAATTTATTGCCGCTTGTAATTTCAAGAAATATGCATTAAAGTGCACGCCAGCAGGAGAGAGAGTCTTGTCGCCATGACAAAACAAGACTCCACCGAAGGCGCAAACTCCCATACACGCTCAGGTGTCCGTTACTGCTGGTTTTGTTGACGCCGTCTGGAGAGACACCTTGCGCGCAAGGTGCGCCGAAGGAGCAAGTACCTGGCTAGGGGCCAAGTATGAATCTCTCAGGTACCAAGGACAGGGGGAGCGGCACGGCTCGGGTTTGGTATCGATGCGCCATTCGGATATGGCGCCGGTCGTTTTGCCCGAGCGAGCCACTCGTTGAGGTTCCCCAATGCACGTTCTCGTTCTTGGCAGCGGTTTGCTGGGTGTCAGCTCTGCCTATTATCTTTCGCAACTCGGCCACAAGGTCACGGTCATTGATCGGCAGGCCAACCCCGCCGCCGAGACCAGTTTCGCCAATGGCGGCCAAATCTCGGTCAGCCACGCCGAACCTTGGGCCAACCCGAGCGCCCCGTTAAAGGTCTTGCAGTGCTTAGGCAAGGAAGACGCGCCGCTCTTGTTCCGATTGCGCGCCGATATGCGCCAGTGGCTTTGGGGTTTGCAGTTCATGCGCGAGTGCACACCGGCGCGCACGAAACATAACATCGAGCAAATTGTTCGCCTGGGCACTTACAGTCGCTCGATGCTGCAGGAGCTTCGGCGCAGCACCGGTCTGAACTACGACCAGCGCACTCAGGGTATTTTGCATTTCTATACATCTTCCAAAGAGTTCGACGCTGCGCATGGGCCGGCCGAACAGATGCGTCAATTGGGTTGTGATCGACGCGTGATTAGTGCCGACGAGGCGATCAAGCTCGAGCCCGCCCTGCGCCATATTCGCGCGCAATTGGCTGGCGCAACCTACACGGCTGAAGACGAATCGGGTGATGCGAATCGTTTTGCGCGTGAATTGGTCAAGCTCTGCGACGCAGCGGGCGTGCGTTTTTTGATGAGTCACACCATTACCGCATTGCGCGAAGCGGGCGGCAAAATCGATCACGTCGAAGCGACCGATAGCGAAGGTCGTTTTCAGCGCGTGCGGGCCGATGCTTACGTGCTGGCGCTGGGCAGCTTAAGTCCGATGTACGCGGCGCCGCTCGGCATCCGCCTGCCGATCTATCCGGCCAAAGGTTACTCGGTCACGATGCCCGTTAAAGACGCCAGCATGGCGCATCAGGTCAGCCTCACCGACGATGAATACAAGCTGGTGTTCTCACGCCTGACCGGCCCTGCGGGTGATCGGCTGCGCATTGCAGGCACCGCCGAGTTTAACGGCTACGACCGCGATTTGAATCGCGTGCGTTGCGAAGCGATCGTGCGCCGCGTCGAGCAACTCTTTCCGGGTGCCGGCGATACGACTGCGGCCAGTTTCTGGACTGGCTTACGTCCGGCAACACCGAGCAACGTGCCGATCATCGGCAAGAGCAAGCTCAGCAATCTTTACTTCAACACCGGCCACGGCACTTTGGGCTGGACGCATTCTTGCGGCTCGGGCAAAAGCATCGCTCGCATCGTTAGCGGTCTCGCGCCGGAAGTGGATTTTGACTTTTGTGGATACGACTCGAGTGCAAGACTTGCCACCGCCAGGGTCGCTGCAAAACCCGCCGCGCTGTAACTTTTCTCAACCAACTATTGATTCTTTATCAGGAGCTTTCATGAACAGTCACACTCGCAGCGTGCAGTCAAAACGAATCAGCGCCAAAAAATTTGCGCTCGCACTGGGCGCTGCGTTGGCCGCAACGCTGGCCGCAACTTTGGCTCTTCCCGGCACCGTCATCGCGCAGACCTTTCCGGACAAAGCGGTGACGATGATTGTTGCCTTTCCCCCTGGCGGCGGCTCGGATGTCATCGGCCGAATGGTCGCCAAAGGTATGCGTGACGCCTTTGGCCAAAACGTAATCGTCGAGAACGTGGTCGGTGTCGGCGGTTCATTGGGTGTGCTGAAAATCGCAAACGCCAGTGCCGACGGGTACACGATTTTGGCGGGTTCACCGTTGGAATTGATCTACACGCCGTTGGGTGTGGCTGCCGCCAAAAATAAGCCGGACGACGTTCGCATGGCCGCTTTGGTGGGCCATACACCGATCGGCATCGCGGTGCGCAAAGACCTGCCCGTGAACACACTCGAAGAATTTGTGGCCTTGAGCAAGAAGGCGGACAAGCCGTTGAGCTTTGGCTCCACAGGCGTCGGCTCGCTTTATCACCTAATGGCCGAAAAGGCGATGCAAAACGCGGGGGCCAAGGGGCTGCACGTGCCGTACAACGGCCTGGCGCCTTACCTGAAGGATTTGATTGGCGGCATTATTGATTTTGCGATCGTGCCTTTGGTCGGGCCGGTGCTCGGCTCGGTCGACGCAAATCAGATCAAGTTGCTCGCGGTGGCGGCAAACGAGCCGATCGCTCGCCTACCTAAAGTGCCGGTCGCGCGCCAAACCAAGGGCTTCGAAGATTACCTCTCCAGCATCTGGATCGGGGTGCAGGTGAACGCAAAAACACCCGAAGCGCAACTGACGGCGATTCATAAAGCCGCGTATGCAAGTTTGGCCAACGCGGAGATCCGCAAGGCGATTGAAAATGCCGGTACGGTTATCGCCGAGCCGATGAGCTTGACGCAATTGGACAGCTTTTATAAGCAGCAAGCCGCGACTGGCGCAAGCATTGCCAAGTCGATTAACCTGCAAGCGCAGTAGGCAAAAAAGTTAGACAAGGGCCAAGCCGTAACGATGAATACGTTCGACGCCCTTGCCTAGCAGTTCGTTGTTGCTTATACCTTCAATACAGTAAGGCGTGAGAGCGGCAGGAGCTTCCTGAAATCCCGGTCAAACGTGACCAGATGTTCGTTGAGTTGCATGACAGCCGCTGCGATCCAAGCGTCTGGTACGGCGTTTGCGCGTAACTCGGGTTGATCGACAAGATCGCAAAAACGAACCCATTCCGCCGACAAAGGCAGCAATTCAGACTCGGTCGCTTCGAGAATGGCATTAATAAATTGAAGCGCGATTCGAGAAGAAGTGGGGGCTGGGAATATCTTGGCGTTCGTCACGACGCGCACGAAGCTGGTAGCAACCATTGGAAGCAGAGCCACTCGCTCGGCTTGAACTTCTGCTTTCAACCACCGCGCTGCGATATCGTGATGCGGATGGTCCTTACGTGATGCTGCCACCAGGAGGTTTACATCTGGCGTCATGCGTCCAGAGCGTCATAAAGCTCCCGATTTGATTTACCCTTCAAACCTTTAGCCAGGCCACTTTTACCGTCAAACACGGGAGGCGAGAAGCGAATTTTTCGCTTCTTTCCGACAGTTGCAGCCAAGCGCATGACAAGCCCTTCCTCGATCAAGCGCGTGAGCGTTATCCGCTGCATCGCGGCGGCGGCTTTGGCGCTGGCGAGCAATTGATCTTGAATGTTGAGGGTCGTTTTCATTCAATTAGCATACATATTTCTGTACGATTTGTAAATATCGGCGAAAGTGATTGCTAAGTCTTCCAGCCGCACCGCACTCGCAGCCTGCAACCCAAGCTCATGTTCCGCCGCATGCTTCAAGTCCTGCCAGCCACACGGCGCGGCCAGGTTAAGTTCAATCAAGATCGGCACTGGTTCCTTTAATGCCAGGGATTCACGAGCGTCAGTCCGCTGGCTTCGAAGTCCTTGGTATTGCGGGTCGCAAGTATGCAAGAATGCTCTTTTGCAATTGCTGCGATTTGCGCATCGGGAACTGACATTGGTCGACCCGCTGAGCGCGCATTAGCCAAGATTTCGCCGTAAGCTAGCGCAGCTTGCACATCGTACGCGTAGGTTCGCTCGGCAAATCGGATGCGCCATTCCGATATCTGGGCTTCAAGTTTTGATTTGCGCAGTCCAGCTTCAAGCTTGGCCACGCCGAAGGCTAATTCGCCGATCGCAATCGACGGTATGTGGCTTTCTTCTTCATGCATCAAAAACCATCGTTCCACGGCAGCCTCGGGCAGCGCTTTCATCAGCTCCGAGAGCACGTTGGTGTCCAGAAGAATCACAAATCAATGCCGTCGTGAGGTTTTCTGTTTTCAGCAATAAGTGAGTCGAGGTCGACATCGCTTACCGCGAGCG
>JANORY010000180.1:0-10231 GCA_031415535.1 Burkholderiales bacterium
TTTCGGTGAGTACCGGTTCGGTGTATGCATCCGGGCCGGTCGATGTCGCAGTACGGCCGAGCGCCTGGGTGATTTCGGAATCGGTCGCAGGATTGGCCGGCAAAATTAGCGCACTGGCTTATCTGGGGAGCTACCAGGAAGTAACGGTTCAAACCCAGGTTGGCGCGATTCTGGTGATTGATGGCAACCTGGATCGGCTGCTGCAGGTCGGGCAAGCGGTGGTGTTGAATGCGGCCGGTCGTGGTGTTTCAGTATTGGCCAAACTCTGATTGATTCCGGTGTGCCGATTTTTCCAGCAATTAACGTCCAATTTGGTAGAGAATAGCCTTTCGAGCCAACGCGGAGGAAGATATGAACAAGAACATAATCGATGTCGATGAAGTACTCAAAAAACTGGCCGCACAGGCCGCCACGCAGGGCGAAGGGGTTCGCAGCGGCGTGCGCGATCTGACGCTGCGGGGACTGCAGGCGCGCGAACTTTCGCTCAAGGGCATTCAACAAGTTGTCCACAGCGTTACGGCAGGGGTAAATCTGGGGGCCGTCAAGGGCAAACTGGATGTCGAAAAGACGCTGACAGATGCCTTGGCCGGCATGGACGATGCCATCCTGAAGGCGGTCCAGGCCTCACAAGTGGCGCTGAACCAGCTTTCCTCACAAGGTGCAGATTTCGAGAGCTCGAAACTGAAAAAATCATTGTCGGAAATTGAACGACTCGAAGACGAGTTTTTGAAGACGGTTCGCAAAACTTCCGAGTCGGCCAGCGAAAAGCTGCAGCAGCAATGGGCGGGCGTGCTGAGCAAGACCGGCATGACGGGCACTTCTGCCGGCACCCAGGTCACTGCCTTCATGGAGGACTTTACCCAAAAGATGCAGGCACAGATTCGATCGAACCGCACTACGACGCTGCGGGCGGCGCATATGCTGGGTCAGAACTTCGCAACGCTGGCCAGCGGTATCCTGATCGGCCTGTCCGAAGGCATGCGGCAGCCGGGCGCGAGCCGTGCCCCTGAGGCCGAGCCGCCGGCACCGTCGGCAACGTCGGCAACGTCGGCAACGTCGGCCGCGCCGAAAAAGAGCGCGAGGACGAAGACCGCCAAGCGGTGATTAAGTGCGATGATTAAGCGCGGTGATTGAGCGCAGCGACTAATTTAAAACCTAGCCAAGAACGGAGTAATCATGTCTGAAATTGTCATAGTTGCAGCACAGCGAACCGCCGTTGGAAAGTTCGGCGGTAGCTTGGCGAAAACCCCGGCGTCGGAGTTGGGCGCGCATGTGGTCAAGGGGCTGCTGGCAGCCTCTGGGGTCGCCGGCGATGCGATCAGCGAAGTCATCATGGGACAAGTGCTGGCCGCCGGTGTCGGCCAAAACGCGGCGCGCCAAACCGTCATCAAATCCGGCTTGCCGCCAACGGTGCCGGCCATGACCATCAACAAGGTCTGTGGCTCCGGGCTGAAGGCGGTCATGTTGGCGGCACAGGCGATTCGCTGCGGCGATGCCGAAATCGTCATTGCCGGCGGGCAAGAGAACATGAGTGCTGCGCCGCATGTGCTTAACGGCTCGCGGGACGGCCAGCGGATGGGCGACTGGAAGATGATCGACTCGATGGTCGTCGACGGTCTATGGGACGTTTTTAACCAGTACCACATGGGTAACACCGCCGAAAACGTCGCAAAGAAATTCAGCATTTCGCGGGAAATGCAAGACGTATTTGCGCTGGCCTCGCAACACAAGGCCTCGGCCGCGCAGGATGCCGGCAAGTTCAAGGACGAGATTCTGCCGTTTAGCATCGCCCAGAAAAAAGGCGACCCGCTGGTATTTTCAATCGATGAGTTCGTCAATCGCAAGACCAGTGCCGAAGCGCTCGGCGGCTTGCGTCCGGCGTTTGATAAAGCCGGTTCGGTCACGGCCGGCAACGCCTCCGGTCTGAACGACGGTGCCGCCGCCGTACTGGTCATGTCGGCGGCGCGTGCTGCCACCTTGGGACTCAAACCCCTGGCGGTGATTCGCGCTTATGCAAGCGCTGGCCTCGACCCGTCAATCATGGGTATGGGTCCGGTGCCGGCATCAACCCTGTGCCTGAAGAAAGCCGGCTGGAAGGCGCAAGATCTTGATCTGATGGAGATCAACGAAGCGGTCGCGGCACAAGCATGCGCGGTGAATCAGCAAATGGATTGGGACACCAGCAAGATCAATGTCAATGGTGGTGCGATTGCCATTGGCCATCCGATCGGTGCCTCTGGCTGCCGCATACTGGTGACCTTGCTGCATGAAATGAAGCGCCGGGGTGCAAATAAAGGATTGGCGTCGCTGTGTATTGGCGGTGGTATGGGGGTCGCGCTGGCGGTCGAGCGGGCGTAGCTCGTTTTTGGTTTTATCAATAGAGGAGACAAAACATGGCTAAAAAAGTAGCGTACGTAACCGGTGGCATGGGCGGAATCGGCACCTCGATCTGCCGTCGATTGGACAGGGAAGGCTTCAAAGTGATTGCCGGCTGTGGTCCAAGCCGCGACTTCAAAAAATGGATTGACGAGCAGGCCGCCGATGGACGCACCTTCTACACCTCGGTGGGCAATGTCGGAGAATGGGAGTCGACGGTCGACGCGTTTGCAAGAGCCAAGGCTGAACATGGTCCGATCGATGTGCTGGTTAATAATGCCGGCATTACACGGGATCGCATGTTCCTGAAGATGACCCGTGACGATTGGGACGCGGTCCTCAACACCAATCTGACCTCGATGTTTAACGTCACCAAACAAGTGGTCGCCGATATGGTCGAGCGCGGTTGGGGACGAATCATCCAGATCTCGTCGGTCAATGGTGCAAAAGGCCAAGCCGGGCAAACCAACTATTCGGCCGCCAAAGCCGGCATGCACGGCTTCACCATGGCATTGGCACTCGAAATGGCCAGCAAAGGGGTCACCGTTAATACCGTCAGCCCTGGTTACATCGGTACCGACATGGTTCGTGCCATCAAGCCCGAAGTCCTGGAAAAGATTATCGGCACCATTCCGGTCAAGCGCCTCGGCACACCCGATGAGATAGGCTCCATCGTGGCCTGGCTGGCTAGTGAAGACTCCGGCTTTACAACCGGTGCGGACTTCAGTTGCAATGGTGGCCTGCACATGGGCTGAGCTGGCCGGCGGCGTTTGAAGTACCAACGCCGCCGCCACCGAACAGGTCGAGGCGATTGCCGCTCGTTAGAGATTAATCCGAATCAAATTGGCCCCGGCAACGCACAGCAGCACCAGTATCAGTGTGCGGAAACGCTGATAGCTAAGGTGCCGATAAACGCGTACACCGGCCCAGGAGCCGATTACAGTGCCGGGCAATGCGGCCAGCACTGCCCAAGCTAGCGCCTGCGTCAGATAGCCTGCGACGGCGTGGTTGGCAAGGGACCGGACAGGCCAGCAAGTCCGCCCAATATTTCGCCGCCAAATCCAATGACCCCGTCCGCAAGGCGACCGCCCCATGCGTTAACGGAGTTTGATCGGTAGAGCAGAACAAACAAAGAGAACGACAACAGCAGCGCGCCTATGCCGATATTCAGAAAGCGCGCGTCGATCAGCGCGAGTAAGGCGACACCGATGGGCACGCCGATCAGACCGGGCAGAATGAACGCCAGGGACCGCCTGGCCTCGATGTTTTGCCAAATCGTCGGCAGGGTCTGCAGGTTCGATACGACCGAGCAAATTATGACCAGCGACGCAGCCAACGAGGGCGGCACGACATACAGCCAAATGCCCAGGGCTGTGATGCCGGTGCCGAACCCGGCGAGTCCGGATACAAAACCGCCGACAATAGCGCCAATCAGAATGACGATGATGTGCTCTGTTTCCACTGCTGCAGTGTACGATGTGAATCTGAATCTGATCTCTAAAATGGCACGCAAAATGGCATCCGAAACAGCTCGAGCCTGACTGATATGAGCGACCTCAATCCTCCACAGGTGCCGTTTATCAACCTGGCCTCAAGGCTCGAGTATTGGGCACATAAGACTCCCTCGGCCGCGGCAATCTGGTTCGAAGGCAGAAATTACTCCTATGCCTTGCTCAATGACGCATCGACACGCCTGGCCAGCAGTTTGGCGGCGGCAGGGTTTAGCGCAGGCGATCGAATCGCTATCTACTTGCCGAATACGCCCGAGTTTGCGCTCGCTTACTTTGCAATCCAGAAAGCCGGCTTGGTACCGGTTTCGATCAATGCAATCTTCAAGTCGGCCGAGGTTGAGTTTCTGATCAACGATAGTGGCGCGCGCCTGGTGTTTACGACCGAAGAGCTCGCCGTTAATGTGCCGATCGACCGTTGCCCTCAATTAACAAGGCTACTGGTTGCCGAGGGCAGGCTGTCCAACAGCATGAAGGCCTGGACCACTCGCGGCGATCCGTCTTTCGAAAGCCGTGCGCGCGCCGCCGATGCGCCGGCGGCTTTGCTGTATTCCTCGGGTACCACCGGTGAACCGAAAGGCGTGACGCTGACCGCACAAAACGTCTGGAGCAACATTCAAGTAGCGGCCAAGTATGCGGGCTACACACCTGGCGATAAATTAGCCACCTTCTTGCCACTCTTTCATGTCTACGGGCAGAATTTTATTTTGTTGGGTTCGGTGTTTGCGGGTGCCTGCGTGGCGCTGTTCAGACGCTTCGTACCGGATCAGGTGATACCTGCAATCAAGCGCGAAGGCATTACCTGTTTTTTCGGTGTGCCGACGATCTTTATCAACCTGTTGGCATCGCCGCTCACCGCTGACGCGATGAGCACGGTTCGGTTCTACATGTCAGCGGCCGCCACCATGCCGGAGGAAATTTCGCGGCGCTGGTCGCAAAAGTTTGGCCTCAGAATATTCGAAGGTTATGGCCTGACCGAATGCGCGCCGTTTGCCGCGTACAACGATTTATATGAACATCGATTTGGTTCGGTGGGTCGAGCGGTAGACGATTTCGAGATCGCGATTTTTGATGAGCATGATCAATCCGTTGCGGTGGGTGGCTGGGGTGAGATTGTCATCAAAGGGCCTGGCGTCATGGCCGGTTACTGGGGCAAACCTGACGATTCGGCAGCGGCGTTGCGCGGCGGTTGGTTGCACTCGGGTGATATTGGTCGTATGGATGAAGAGGGCTACGTATTTATTGTCGATCGCGTCAAGGACATGATCAATGTCTCGGGCTTTAAAGTCTGGCCTGCTGAAGTGGAGCAGTATCTGTACAAAATACCCGGCGTGATCGAAGTGGCCGTGTATGGTTTGCCGGATGAATTCAAAGGTGAGCGGGTTGCAGCGGCATTAGTGATCGATCCTGCTTCGAGTGTGACCCCGGCGTCGGTCATTGCGTACTGCCGACAAAATATTGCGGCGTACAAGGTGCCAGCTCAGGTTGATATCGTTACCGAGTTGCCGAAGAGTGCGACCGGCAAGATCCTCAAGCGGGTGCTCAGGCGGGGCTAACCCGGCGGCGCGTGCGATGTTGCAATCAGCCAGGCAATAAACGCCTCGGTCGGCGCATTGCCGTTCGAGGCTTGGTTGCGTAGCAGATAGTACTTGCGTGGCACTGCCGCTCGGCCCTTGAACGGTGCGACCAACTTTTTGGTCTGAATTAACTGTTCAATCAGCGGCAGTCGGCCGAGCGCGACACCCTCGCCGGCAATTGCTGCTGCAATCAGTTGATCGTAATGACTGAAGCTCATGTTGCCGGCCGGCTGCAACTTCTCCAGTTCGTTCGAAGCGCACCATTGTTTCCAGTCCAGCCAGGGCGCGTATTCGGTATTCTCGAAATGCAGCAACACCTGTTGGCGCAGGTCTTCGGGCTTGCGTAGCCGAGCGGACAGCGCCGGCGCGCAGACCGGCATCACCCATTCGCCAAACAAGGCGGTCGATCCTTCGGGTGCGACTTCGGGGCGACAAAACCGGATGGCAAGATCGATATCGTGGCTGCGCAAATCGACGATTGCATTGTCCGCCGAAATCCGGACATCAATTCCTGGATTCAGTTGCCTGAAATCGGACAACCTGGGAACCAACCAGAGCGAGGCGAACGAGACCGTGGTGCTGATGTTCACGCGCTTGCTGGTGCTGGTCGGCTGAATTTGCAGCAGCGTCTGCTCGAACTCGCGCAGCATCGAGCCAACCGAGCGTGCCAAGGTTTCACCCGCAGCGGTCAGTTCCAAGCGTCGGTTATGCCGCACGAACAGAATAACGCCAATCGCGTCTTCGAGGCTGGCGATCTGCCGACTGATTGCCGATTGCGTGAGGTTCAGCTCAGCAGCCGCGCGGGTAAAGCTCAGATACCGCGCCGCCGCTTCAAAGCCAGATAAAAAGCCAAGTGCCGCCCGGATTCTGGAATGGAACATAACTACTTATCAATTAAGTGACGTGTTTCACATGATTAATGCGCATGCGATGGATGCGTGAAATTCGTTTGTGAGCAAAAATTACTAGGAGGATAGTAGCAGTCATGCTGAGGCTTCATCGACTTTCGAATGAGCCAGACGCATGCAAAGGATTAATCATGAACATTCAGCTTTGCTCGGGCAGCGTCATCGAAATTCAACCGCACTGCGTACTGACTGTGTCAGCCGACGATGCGTCGCGCCTGGTGGCCGAACGCGGTACCTTGTGGGTGACCGATACCAGCGGTCAAGACGACTGGGTACTGGAGGCGGGACAAAGTTATGAGCCGCCGGCCGGTGCGACAGTTTATGTTGAGGCGCTCGGTGCGGGCGCGGTGCGCTTGGTCAGGGCGCACTGAAGCGCTCTCAAGCAAACGCCGGGCAGCTCCAATGTCACGTCAAAAGCGCACGGCGTCAGCGCTCAAGACAAAAGAGCTAGGTGCGACGTTTCCGCGGCAACGCCGGTATGGGATGCGGTCGGGATTCGCCTATTTTACGAGTGGCCTTGGCGGCCTTGGGCACCTTGCCGTCCGGGCTCCACAAACCAATTGCCTGCAACTCGGTGACCGATTCTTTTGAAAACTCCGCATTCGGTGCGTCGCCGCCAATGACAAACATCAAAATGCCGTCAGCACCTTTTGGGCCTTTTTTGACATTCATGAAACGGCGTACGGCACCGGGTGGAAACGAGATCGTGTCGAGCGGATTGAGATCGATACTTTCTTCCTTGCCCTTCGGATTGAGCCACGCGGCGCGCCAGATGCCGGTCATGCAGATGAACGTCTCGTTGGTGTCGTGGTTATGCATCATGGGGCCTTTGCCGGGCTTGGCGCGGCAATAACCCAGATTAAAGCCCTCTGATATTTTGATAGCAGCTTTGCGTGCCGCATCGCGCCCGACCGGTGAGCCGATTACGCCATCCTCGTTGGCCGGCGGTTGAAAGCCGATGACGTTATACAGCGTGCGGGTCGCATCCGGGTGGTAGCTGTCAGCCAAGCCACCGTCAAAACCTTTGAGCTGGTCGAAACGCGCCACGCGTTTGACCATTTCTTTTTTGGTGAACAGTTTGCGCGGCAGCGATTCTGTAACGGGTTCCATGACTTTTTTGACTCCTGGTGTTGATGGTCTCGGGAGAGTTCAGAGCGACGAATTATCGACGGCAAGTTTGGACGCCAAAGTTACCCTTTTTCGGCTAATTACGCCAGCGCTCAAAATGGCGGTTAATTTCTCTTGAGTCTGGTGATCGACGCATGTTCGTTACGCCACAGCCGTGCCTGCTCACGGCGAACATAGTCGCGCCAAAGGGTGTCGCAATTCTGCGAAACATTTAGGTTAAGCTTCTTGGAGGCTTCAAGAATGTTGGCGCTCAGGCTGAGATTCGTGGCTCGTTTCGAACCCGCGCGGCGTGTCTGAGATGACTTTGGCATTGGCGATACATTCGCGTTAGTTGTGCGCATTTTCTATGCTTCAAAAAACCTACAAGGTCATACAGGGCTTGCCAACTGCTGTTTACAGGCCCTTGGCTTGGTTAATAAGTCTGGTAGATTAAATTAAGTAGCAAGCTTACCTACGGACGCTCCCTATTAATTGCGGCGGGATTCAGACGATTATGGTGGTCGAGCATAAAGCTTGCGAAGGTGGCGACCATGCGCAATTCGCTCGTGCATTCGGTTCGACGGCCAATATTTTTTGATCTTTATACGTTTACTTCCGCAAGTGATCTATGCATAATGAATTGTAGTAGTGCAAAAAATGTACGGTTTAGACGAACCAAAATAACACTGATGATCTTCGAATGCACCAAGATGGGCGACTGACTGATCAAGAAGTTCGCATGACCCCGCCCGCTTGCCTTCGTAGCTTAAATCGACTCTTTGAAAGAGCAATGAGTTATGGCGATGGCGATTGTTTTAGCGCTGCTGGTTCTCGGGTCCGTGCTTTTTCATCTGCTGAGTCCCTGGTACTTCACCCCAATCGCGTCAAATTGGGGCACGATCGACGACACCATCAGCCTGACCTTCTGGGTCACCGGCGCGGTCTTCGTTGCGGTCAATCTGTTCATGGCCTATTGTGTGGTCCGCTTTCGCCAGCGCAAGGGCAGCAAGGCCGAATACGAACCCGAGAACAAGAAGCTTGAAGTCTGGCTGATCGGCTTGACGACGCTCGGCGTCGCCGCGCTGTTGGCACCGGGTCTGTTGGTATGGGCCAAATTTGTTGATGTCCCAAGCGACGCGGCGCTGTTCGAGGCGGTCGGCAAACAATGGCACTGGAGCTATCGGTTCCCGGGCGTCGACGGCAAACTGGGAGCGGTCGATGCCAAACACATCAGCGACAAAAATCCGTTTGGCATGGATCCGGAGGACCCCAATGGGCAGGATGACATCCTGATCGACAGTCCGGAGGTGCATCTTCCGTTGGGCAAGCCCTACAAGTTGCTGCTCCGTTCGGTCGATGTCCTGCACAACTTCAGCGTCGCGCAGTTCCGCGTCAAAATGGATCTGGTGCCAGGACTGGTCACCTATATCTGGTTCACCCCCACCCGGCCCGGCATCTTCGAAGTGCTTTGCGAAGAACTCTGCGGAATCGCCCATTTCACCATGCGCGGCAGGGTCGTGGTCGAGGAAGAAAAAGCGTTTCAGGCGTGGCTGAGCCGCTACCCAACGTTTGCCGAATCGGTAACACGCACGCCCGCCGACATGGCGGCCGGCAAGGCACTATTTGGAACCTGTGCCGCGTGTCATGGTGCCCAAGGCGAAGGCAACGTTGCCTTGAACGCACCGAAACTAACCGGCCAAGGGGAGTGGTATCTGCACCGCCAACTGACGGCGTTCAAACAGGGCAGCCGCGGCACACTCGAGAAAGACGCCTACGGTAAACAAATGGCACCGATGGCGGCGATTCTGACCGATGACCGGGCGGTCCGTAATGTCAGCGCGTATGTTCAGTCGCTGCCTGATCGTGCCGCGCCCATCACGGTTAAGGGCGATTCAATTCAAGGTAAAGAAATTTATGGCACGTCCTGTGGTGCCTGCCACGGCCCCGACGGCCTGGGTGTGCAACAGATCAATGCACCTGGTTTAAAAGGAATGAGTGACTGGTATCTGGTGACTCAGTTAAAAAACTTCAAACAGGGCATTCGTGGCACCCATCCACAGGACTTGTTTGGCTCTCAGATGGCACTGATGGCGGCAACGCTGCGTGACGATCAGACAATCAACAACGTGGTGGCCTACATCAACACTTTGAAATGACGCCGCTTCGGCGAGCAGTGCCAATCCACGAAGTAGCGCCGATGCAAAAAGTAGCGCCGATACAAAAAGTAGTGCCAATACAAGCATAGGGATGAGGAGACCGTGATGGAGTACGCAGCACATGATGCATCGGACTACGCACCACTGGCCGAAGTCGGCGAGATGGAGCTTTATCACCCCAAAACCTTCATTGGCAAATACATCTGGAGCCAGGACGCCAAAGTCATCGCGATCCAGTACTCGATCACCGCGATCGGAATTGGACTGGTCGCCCTGGTGTTGTCGGGACTGATGCGCCTGCAGTTGGGCTTTCCCGACACCTTCTATTTCATCAACCCGAGCAACTACCTGCAGTTTGTCACCATGCACGGCATGATCATGGTGGTCTACCTGCTGACCGCGCTGTTCCTTGGCGGGTTCGGAAACTACCTGATTCCGCTGATGATCGGCGCGCGCGACATGGTGTTCCCATACGTCAATATGGTGAGTTATTGGGTCTATCTGTTCGCCGTGTTGTTGCTGGTGGCAAGCCTGTTCGTGCCCGGTGGGCCGACCGGCGCGGGTTGGACCTTATACCCGCCGCAGGCGATCCTGGCCGG
>JANORY010000181.1:0-4773 GCA_031415535.1 Burkholderiales bacterium
CCCACATTCACTTCATCTGCCCGCAGCAAATTGATGATGCACTGGCCTCCGGCGTTACCACCATGATTGGTGGCGGCACCGGGCCGGCGACCGGAACCAATGCCACCACGGTTACGCCCGGTCCCTGGCATATGGCCAACATGCTGAAGGCCGCCGATGCCTTCCCGATGAATCTGGGGTTTACCGGCAAGGGTAATGTGTCGCTGCCAGGTCCGGCAATCGAGCAGATCAAGGCGGGTGCGATTGGCCTGAAGCTGCATGAAGACTGGGGCACCACGCCAGCGGCGATTGACAACTGCCTGGCGGTGGCCGACCAGTACGACGTACAAGTGGCGATTCATACCGACACCTTGAATGAATCGGGCTTTGTCGAGACCACCGTGGCTGCCTTCAAGGGCCGCACGATTCACACTTACCATACCGAGGGTGCCGGCGGTGGTCATGCGCCGGATATCATCAAGGTGTGCGGGCTGCCCAATGTACTGCCCTCCTCCACCAACCCGACCCGACCGTACACGATCAACACCATCGATGAGCATCTCGACATGCTGATGGTTTGCCATCATCTCGATCCGTCAATCGCCGAAGATGTCGCGTTTGCCGAGTCGCGCATTCGCCGCGAAACCATCGCCGCCGAGGATATTCTGCATGACCTGGGTGCGTTTTCGATGATGTCAAGCGACAGTCAGGCAATGGGCCGGGTCGGCGAAGTCATTCTGCGCTGCTGGCAGACGGCGCACAAGATGAAGCTGCAACGTGGCCCGCTGGCTGATCCCGCCGGTATGCTCAGTACCGAACACGATAACTATCGGGTCAAGCGCTACATCGCCAAATACACGATTAATCCGGCGATCACCCATGGCATATCGCATGAAGTCGGGTCGATTGCCAAGCAGCGTCTGGCAGATCTGGTGCTGTGGCGGCCGGCCTTCTTCGGCGTCAAGCCATCGATCATTATCAAGGGCGGCCAAATCGCGCTGGCCGCAATGGGCGATCCGAACGCCTCGATTCCGACGCCGCAGCCGGTTCACTATCGACCGATGTTCGGTGCCTTCGGTGGCGCAGTGGCCGACAGTTGTGTCACCTTCATTTCACAGGCCGCACTGAAGGCAGGTGTTCCGCGCAAACTTGGCCTGCGAAAACGCGCAGTGGCGATCAGCAAGGTACGCAAGATCGGCAAGAAAGACCTGATTCACAATAATGCGATGCCGAACATTGAGGTCGATCCGCAGACCTACCAGGTTCGAGCTGACGGTGTGCTGCTGACCTGCGAACCGGCGACGATTCTGCCGATGGCGCAACGATACTTTCTTTTTTAGATGTTGATCTTTAACGAGTTGAATGCCGAATGTCCGCTGCCGGTCAGCGGTGAATTGCGGCTGAGCTATGAATGGCGCCAGAAGTCGCGTTTTCTGGCGGCACTGGTCAGCGGGCCGCAGGCGGGTGATGAAATTGGTGTGC
Organism: Burkholderiales bacterium; assembly: GCA_031415535.1. Taxonomy (GTDB): domain Bacteria; phylum Pseudomonadota; class Gammaproteobacteria; order Burkholderiales; family Burkholderiaceae_E; genus JANLTP01. Next base: position 1,462 of record JANORY010000181.1, read on the forward strand.
GCATTGCGCGCGGCCAGGTGCTGCAAGACGGTGACCTGCTCGCCTGCAGGCCCATCGCTGATTCACACATTGTGCAGATCATTTGTGTTCGGGCGGCTGCCGAACAGCTCTTGCAGGTAACTGCTGCAACGACCTTGCAATTGACCCGAATTGCCTATCACCTGGGTAACCGACATGTGCCGGTGCAAGTCGGTCAGGGTGGCGAATCGCAAGCGCAGCAGCTCTGGTTACGATTACAGCTCGATCATGTGTTGGAGAATATGGTGGCGGGTTTGGGCGGTACTGTCCAAATACTTTCGGCACCGTTCGAACCGGAGTCAGGTGCTTATGGTCAGAGCCTCGGTAGCAGTCATAACGCTGATCACAAGCACAGCTCGGATAGTGAGCACAGCCATGATCGAGCTCACAAGCACGAACACGAGCAGGGTCGTGATAACGGTGGCCAAGCTGCTTCCAGACACGATGATCGTCGCCACGCGCCAAAAATTCACGATTTCTTGAAATGAGCGAGCTACGCGAGTTGCTGGCGAGTTTTCGGCTCGCCAGCCCGGCCTTGCCGATTGGCGGTTTCAGTTATTCGCAAGGCCTGGAAACCGCCATCGAGCGCCACTGGGTTCACAATGAGGCCAGTGCACTCGCCTGGATCAGCGATTGCACCGCCTTGAATATCGGCAGCTTCGAAGCGCCGCTGTTATTTTCAATGCTACAGTCCCTGGACCGTGACGACTTATCCCGATTGGTCAAGCTGAACCAATGGTATCTGGCGTCTCGGGAATCGCATGAGCTGTACGCCGAAACCGTTCAAATGGGCTATTCGCTGTTCAAATTGTTGCAAGACGATTTGCTGCAGCCGAGCGCCCCGCTGCATCAGCGCTGGCTGCAAATAGTGCAACAGATCGACGTCAATGAGAATTTGAGTCTGCCGCTGGCCTGGAGCTTGGCGGCAATCAGTTTCGAGATTGCCGATGAGCCCGCAGTCGCCGCCTATCTGTGGGCCTGGGCCGAGAATCAGGTGATGGCCGCACTGAAATGTATTCCACTCGGGCAGCAATCCGGGCAACGACTGCTCAAGGCGCTGATCCCCGTGCTGGAGGAGGCGGTTCGATCCGCCCGAACGCTGCCCGAGGATCAATGGTCCAATAGTGCACCGGGATTCGCGCTCGCCAGCAGTTGGCATGAGACGCAATATTCACGCATGTTCCGTTCTTGATATTGACCGCCGTAACGAGCCAGCCTTAAAGACACGTGAGATCACCATGACCCTTGCACTCAGAGTTGGTATTGGAGGACCTGTCGGATCAGGCAAAACCGCCCTGACCTTGTCGTTGTGCCGGGCACTGCGCGAGCGCTACAACATGGCCGTAGTCACCAACGATATCTATACGCGCGAAGACGCCGAGTTCCTGGTGCGCAACGACGCGCTGTCGATTGACCGCATCCTTGGCGTAGAAACCGGTGGCTGCCCGCACACGGCGATTCGCGAAGATGCGTCGATCAACATCGAGGCGGTTAATCGATTGCAGCGCCGTATCCCCGGCCTGGAATTGATTCTGGTCGAGAGCGGTGGCGATAATCTGGCGGCGACCTTCAGTCCGGAACTTTCAGACTTCACGATTTACGTCATTGATGTGGCGGCCGGCGACAAGATCCCGCGCAAGGGCGGCCCTGGCATCATGAAATCTGATCTGCTGGTCATCAACAAGATTGATCTTGCGCCGTACGTCGGGGCCTCGCTTGAGGTCATGGAACGCGACGCTAAACAGATGCGCGGGACACGTCCTTTTGTGTTTACCAATTTGAAAACCGGTGTTGGATTAGATACCGTTATCGCGCATATTGAACGAGACGGCTTATTGGCCTCCGCTCGCTAGTGTGAAACCCCACACTAACTTATGCGCATTGAATGGGGTATCCGTCCGGCACCGAGCTTGGTCGACGATGCTCAGTTCAGCAGCCAGTTTCAGGATAATTGCTACAAAAACCAGGATGTGTTCGCGCATGCGCAGCAAGTGTTCATCGAAGGCTGTGCATTAAGCGAACGCTGGCGCAGCGCACAGCAACATACCCTCCTCGAATTGAGCTTCGGGCTGGGCGTGAACTTCCTGGCAACCTGGCAACACTGGCAAGCCGACCCGAATCGCCCGCAGCGTCTGTACTACTTTGGGATTGAGCAGCATCCGTTACGGGCCGACGATCTGAATGAGACCTTGAGCCGGCTGAGTGTGCCGGTTGTGCACCGCCGTGAACTAATCTCGAAGTGGCCAGCGCTGATGGCTGGCCTGCATCGGTTGAGCTTCGAGAATGGACAGGTCACGTTATTTCTGTGCATTGGCAGTGCACGCTACTGGCTCGAAGAACTGCAGGCGGTCGCGGATTCTGTTTATCTGAATGGCTTTGGTCCAACCAGTACGGCGGCACAACTGGAAAACGCCCTCCTCAAGTCACTCACGCGCCGGTGCGCCTCGGGCGCAGTGTTGGCCGCTGACATGAGCGCTCAGCAGATGCTTCAGGCTTTGGAACACGCTGGATTCGCAGTCAAACTGAAGCCGGCAATGGGTGGCGCGCGTTATCGTGTTGAAGCGCGCCTGAGCCCCGCGTGGCACCGAGGAAAAGTTAGCAACCCGAAGGCTGAGCGAGATCGAAAACAATCAGCCTTGGTGATCGGTGCCGGTCTGGCCGGTTCGGCGATGGCCCGAGCGCTGAGTTCGCGCGGCTGGCAAGTAACGATGTTTGATGACCCGACGCTCACCTTGTCGGGGTCCGCTCAACCGGTCATTATCGAGCATTTTCATGTTTCGCCAGACGATAACGTGCTGGCCCGACTGACCCGAAGTGCCTGGCAACTTTCACGCAGCGGGCAGTGGCTGACTTCAGGAAATGTGTCCACCCAAGGCAAATTGATGCTGCTGCATGACGCCGGTGCGTATGAACGCTTAAGTCACACACTACCGGCCTTGCAACTGGCACCAGAATTTGTGCAGTTGCTCGATCGCTCCAAGACCCTTGCGCTGGTACGCTGGCCGCCGATGGCCCTCAGTCAAACCCTTTGCGGCGCGCTCTGGTTTCCGGACGCTCGGCGCGCGAATCCCATGATGTTGTGCCGCGAATGGCAATGCGCCGATCAATCAAACAAGCACTCGGGTGACATTAAGCTTCTTGATAATCGGGTCGATCAGATTCGGCGAGCGGCTGACCAGTGGCATGTATTGGATGCTCACCAGACCGCGCTGGCCAGTGCCCCGGTGTTGATTATCTGCAACGCCGCAGACGCGACACGACTGGTGCCACTGGCCTCGCTCGGATCGGAAAATA
>JANORY010000182.1:0-1142 GCA_031415535.1 Burkholderiales bacterium
ACGCCATTGGCCACCAATTGGTGGCCAATGGCGTGCGATGCAAGCTCTTCAGTGCGGTCGCGCTGGTTCAACTGTTGCAGCAGGCCAAACGAGAGCTTGACTTGATGGCCGCCATGACTCGACTGGAGAAGTACCGGGCCATCATCATCGATGACATCGGATACGTGAAGAAGTCTGATGCTGAAACCGATGTGCTGTTCGAATTGATTGCGCATCGCTACGAGAGCGCCAGCCTGATCGTGACCGCCAACCAGCCCTTTAGCCAATGGGACCGCATCTTCCCCGACAACATGATGACCGTCGCCGCGGTCGACCGATTAATTCACCACGCCACCATCATCGAACTTCAAGGAGAAAGCTACCGCAAGCAACACCACCTGAACAAAAACAAGCCTACCACACCATCAACCAAGACCAGCCAGGATAATTGACGCCGACCGGCCACGATAGTTGACGTCAGACAGCTTCGCTTCGTATCCGTTGCGGCGTAAATTGAATTATGCAGGGCCGACTACATATCCCCCGACTACGCGAGGCTACGCGCACGCTGACGAAGAGGCGGCTTATCGGGAGGTCGAGGGGTTGGCCTAGCGATTTCGAGTAGCTTGCTACGGGCGCAACTCAGGCGGCCACCGCCAACGGCTGGATTGCTTTGGCGATGGCTTTGCCGTTCTCGATCTCGGCCCTTCGCAACTCGTAGGCGGCCTGAAGGTTCAGCCAACCTTTGGCCTCGCTGCCGAAATAGCGCTCCAGGCGAAGGGCCGGATCAGCTGTAACGCCGCGCTCGCCCGAGGTGATCTCGCTCAAGCGCGAGTAGGGCACATGCAGGGCCGTGGCCACTGCGCGAACGCTGACCCTCATAGGCTTGATGTAGTCTTCCAGCAGGATCTCGCCGGGGTGGATCGGACGCATACCGTTCTTGAACATGTTGCACTCCATTGCGGTTCAAACTTCGATTTCCAGTCGGACATGAATCAATGTGGATCTTCGATGCGCACGTCATAAGGCCCGCTTTCACCCCACTTAAAGATCAGCCGCCATTGGTCGTTGATGCGCACATGCCAAGCACCATCGTATTCCTTCAGGTCATTCCCCGGCGGGGACTTCATAAAGTTAACCGACGGCGCCGCGTCGAGCTGGGC
>JANORY010000183.1:0-1028 GCA_031415535.1 Burkholderiales bacterium
GTCGCCGCAGCGATCAACCCCCGGACCCTTGCCGTACCACAGCGAGAACACGCCGTCGACATTTGCCTGGTTGGACAAATTTACTTGCTGGCTGCCCCACACACTGGTGGCCGCCAGGTCTTCATTGAGGCCCGGATTAAAGACAATTTTGTTGGCGCTCAGTTGCGCCTTGGCCTTCCAGAGCGCCTGATCAAGTCCGCCCAAAGGTGAACCGCGATAACCGGAAATAAAGCCGGCGGTGTTTAAACCAACCCGCGCATCGCGCTGGCGCTGCAACATTGGCAATCGAACCAATGCCTGGGTGCCGGACATGAACGCTTTGCCGCGTTCCAGGTTGTATTTATCGTCAAGCGTTACCGTAGCCAGGGCCCGCGCCAAGGTCGCATCAATCGGTGCATTCATCAGAAAACCACTCCAGCCAAAGATTGTGTCCAGGAAGAGCAAACAGATTCGGTACCCCACACAAGCAGGCTGTCGGGGTTTTGCCTCAGATCAGAGGGTATCGATCTATCGCATTCGCGGTTCGCTTTTGGCGAACAACGGGATCGATTATGCCCGGAACGGGCGCAGGTGTGGCGTTCGGGGCAAACATCCAGAGCTTCAGGCGCGAATCACGCGACTAGCAGTGGGTTTTACTCAAGGTCGGGGTCGCGCTGGTGAGGTCGCGCTGGTGAGGCCCGAGTCGGGATCAGTACCGACGAGATTGCCACCAGAATACACAGTAGCGCGACATAATCCGGCCAGCCGGGTTGCTCGCCCAGCAACAGCATCGCCGAGAAGACCCCAACCACCGGGATCAACATGACCGATAGGCCACTGGCCACCGGTGGAAGAATGGTGGCCAATCGAAACCACCAGACCTGGACCAGGCCAAAGATCAGAACGGCGTTGTACAAAATGGCAATCCACTCGGTGCTGTTGGGCGCGCGAGTCCAACCTGGCCGCTCGAATAAAAATGCCAGCGAGCCGCAGCTCAGCAGCGACAGAATGAGACTCCAGAATGTGATCACCAAAACCGGCGTCGACTG